>NZ_JAQREL010000019.1:0-85133 GCF_028599255.1 Pseudoalteromonas sp. Angola-7 | reverse complement strand
TATGCTATGTTTATTCATGTTAGCCTCTGCTGTTTAGTTAATTGACAAACTAATTATGGCTCTGGCTTTGAATTAAGCTAACCCACGAAAAGCGGAGGCTAACACCGTGTGGGAGTCATTATGTCTAACTCGTTCCACGATTTATCTAACGAATCGTTAGTACCGGCTGAGTACATATCTACTTTAAAGTAGTTGTAACGCACGCCAGGGGTTACAAATAACTGATCGGTTACAGCGATTTCGTCTTCAATATAAATAGCGTGCGAGTCGGCAGTGTCTTTATTGGTTTGTACGTGGTTTTCTATACGTTTTGATACTTGCTCATACCCTTCGCCGCCGTAGCGTAATGTATGGTTAAATCCAGCAAGTGCAATTTTAGATGTTGCAAGGGCAGTGTAGCCCGTATGCTCAGAGTTACCCTCAGTTCCTAGTGCAATATAGCTTAGTTCGTTGCGATAAACGCTAGCGCGTAGGGTAATGGCATCGCCTTTATTTAGTTCGTAGGCAAGTGAAGTGCTGGTACGTGTGTAGTCAATATCTTCTGTTTGCGCGTCTGAATCTTCAGCAAAGCCAGCACCAAAGTTGGTTTTTACGTAGTAATCGCCTTCATCGTTATATCTGTCGTATGAGAACACTAAACGGTTACTCTCGTTTACATCCCAGCCGAGCTTGAAGATGCCATCTACCGTGCGGCCTTCGTTACCTGTAACTTCTTTACCATTGCCGTTTTCAAAGTTATTTCTGTCGGTGTAGGTGTAGTAGGCAAGGGCGTCTATATTGTCGGTTAGCTGACCATATACCGCAGCAGAGCCACCTGCGTAATCATTAGTACCTAAGTTTGTGTATAAGCGCGCGCCAAAATCTTCACCTGGCTCTAGTAAATCTTTAGCATCTTTGGTTTCAAAGGCTACACCACCAGAAAGGCCGCCAGTTAGCACCGAGTTAGTCCCTACTTTTATATCTACTGCTTTTAAAATATCAGCATTAATAAGTAAGTTTCCTGAGTGGTGGAACATATTATTGTTTTGGCTAATACCATCAACAGTAATGTTTAGGTCTAAATCGTCAACACCACGAATATTAATACCTTGTACAATAGAGTGCGAGCCACCTACGTCAATACCAGCTTGGTCACGGAGTAAATCACTTAAATGGTTGGCTTGTTTTCTTTCAATATCGTCTTGTAGTAGCGAGTCATTAGTAATTGTTGTGCCCCATACTTCAATGGTTTCAGAGGTATCGGGAGCTTGCTCTGCTAAGCTTATGAATGACATACCAGTACACAAAGTACCAATAACAACGTTAAGCGCGTGCTTATTAAATGGGAGCGTGTTTTTCATGGTGAGTATGTTTATCTAATTTTAATATTATTAAGAATGATTCGTATTAAACAGCTCACCGCCTTAAATGGCAATTTAAAATACATACCCTACATGAATAACAGTTATTTAAACTTCAAATACTTTATTTTTTACAAGCTCTCTAAACCATTGACATACAGGGTCATTATGGTGGCGTTGATGCCAGTATAAAGCCACTTGTGCATACTCTGAGCTAAGCTCTGGGGGCGGGGTTCTGGCAACTACGTCATGCTGTTGGCACACATCTGCAGCAAAATGATTGGGCACATAAAATATTAAATCAGTGTTTTCAGCAATGCTGCCAATACTGTAAAAGTTTTTTAAGCGTATTGGCGTCGCTATATTATCAATGCCTAGCGCGGCAAAATTTTGTGCAATAGTTAATGCTTTTTCACCCTGAATTGATATTTGCCCAAAATTACAATCACGCAATAAATCAACGCTTAATTCTTGTTTAGCCAGCCTGTGGGAGCGAGCCATTACTAATTTAAACTCGCGCTCAAACAACGGCTGTTGATATAACTTACCCTCTGAATTAGCGGGCTTGTGGCCAGTAATCACAAAGTGCGTATCGCCTTTAAGCAAATCAGAAAACTGCGGCTTAGGCAGGGTGTCTATTTCAAGGATGATATTAGGCGCTTGCTCGCGAACATCTTTAATTATTGTTTTTATAAATAAATGCATTTGCGGCGGTAGGCCAAACAGTTTTATGGTGGCAGTGCTGGTTTTAGGGTCGAAGGTTTGCTTGTTAACCAGTGTTTCTACCATATTTAAAATAGAATTTAGGTCTTGCTGAATTGATTGCGCTTTTGGTGTTAGCTCATACCCTCCAGCCATTCTTATTAATAATTGATCGTCAAACAAGGAACGCAATTTACTTAACGAGCGGCTTATAGAAGGTTGGCTCATGCCTAAAGTTAAGGCGGTATTGCTAATATGTTTTTCGTTTAAAAGCTGCTTTAAAATAATAAGAAGGTTTAGATCGAGCTGATTTAAATTCATAGTTAGGTTTGCAAGTTATCAGTATTTCAAGCCATTATCCTAGCACTTAATTAGTTAGGTAGGTAAAGATGTTTATTTTTCAGGTGCTGAAATAGGCTTAATTGTTTTAATATGATCTAAAAAATTTTAATTGCCTTATAAACACGGTTGTCGCTAACGCAAAGCGTTGGAGTTATAGGCTTGATGGTAAGAATACCATTGTAAAAGTCTCAGGTAGTTTAGAGGTTAACGACTCACAAAGTTTAAAAGCGTTTGCTTTAGCAAGCCAAGGTGTAGCGCAATTACCTAATTTTTACGTTAACCAAGCACTTAAAAGCGGTGAGCTGGTAGAGGTGCTAAGTGAATACGCGCCAAGCCCGCTGCCTATTAATTTACTTTATCCGTCTCAACGTTTGTTAAGCCCAACTGTTAAAGCTTTAGTCGATTATTTAGTAAACCACTTATCTCAATATAAAAGTAATTGGTAAGCTAGTTTCTAAACCAGTTGGTGGTAAATTTAATAAAATGGCTAATACGTGCTGATTCGTTAATTAGCTGAGGGTGAATTAAATACACATCAGATTGCGGATACTGTAACTGCGTTAATAGCGGCTTTAAAGTGTGCGCGTTAATTTCTAAATCTACTAAATACTCCGGGGTGTATATAATTCCTTGACCTTGCAGCGCAAGGTTTTTAAGCATGTGGTTATCGTTAATGCTTAGTTTTCCTTCAAGCTCAATGGCCCTATCGGAAAAATGCCACAGGCTAAATTGCGTGCTGGTTAAACAGCTATGCTTTAATAAATCTTCAACGTCGCTTGGCTCACCATTTTTAGCAATATAACTAGGCGAGGCACAGCACACCTGTTTATAACTAAATAGCTTTTTGGCAATCATGTTTTGGGGCGGATCAAGGGTTGATCTAAATGCAATATCGTAATTGCTTTGAATCAAATTGTGAGGGGTGTAGCTGCAGTCTATATTAAATTTAACATCAGGGTACTCTTGGTTAAATTGCTCGCAAATAGTTAGCAGGTATCTATTAGTAAATTGGCTCGGCGCGGTAATTCTAATGTTGCCGGCAATAGCCTCGTGTTCATGGGCTAAGGTTCGTTCAAGCTCTAATAATGTGCTTTTAATATTTCCCATACAACTAAGCACATGCTTTCCCTGCGGGGTGAGCTTTACACTGCGGGTTGTGCGAATAAGTAGGGCTCTTTGGTATTCTTTTTCGAGCGCTTTTATTTGCTCAGACAAATACCCTCGGGAGATCCCAAGCGCTAAAGCTGCCTTTGAAAAGCTTAAGTGTTTGGCTACTTCGTTAAACAAAAATAACCGTTCAAATTTTTTATGTTCTCTCAGCATTTAAATGAGCACTGTGTTTTTATTGTTTGTTATAGCAAATAATGAGTTTTATTTTTAGTATTTAGTTGAATAATTTAATCGGTAAACTACAAGTCACTCTTTTTTAATACCGATAACTCATGACCAATAAAACTATTTCTCAATTTATACCCAATGCTAGCGAACTTATTTATGGCTGTATGGGCTTGGGTGGTGGCTGGAATAACAACCCAATAACAAAAGCCGATATAAACCAAGCACATACAGTAGTAGAGGCAGCGCTTGAAAATAACATTAATTACTTTGACCATGCTGATATTTATACTTTTGGTAAAGCAGAGCAGGTATTTGGTGAAGTTTTAAAAACGCGCACCGACCGTGATAAGTTAATTATTCAATCTAAATGCGGTATTCGCTTTGAAGATGAGCATGGCCCAAAGCGTTATGACCTTTCAGGACAGTGGATAGAGCAAAGTGTAAATAAAAGTTTAGCGCAGCTAAAAACAGACTACTTAGATGTACTTATTCTGCACAGACCCGACCCACTCATGTGCCCTCAGGAAATTGCTAGCACTTATAAAAAACTAAAAAGCCAAGGCAAGGTACGTTTTTTAGGGGTGTCCAATATGCAGCAACATCAAATAAAAGCCATTCAACAAGCCCTGTCAGAGCCACTTATTTTGAATCAAGTAGAAATGAGCTTATTAAAAAATGACTGGGTTGAAGAGGGCATATATGCTGGTAACGCGCAAGGCGCAAATATTAACTTTACGCCGGGCTTAATCGAGTTTTGCCAGCACGAGAATATACAGCTGCAGGCGTGGGGAAGTTTATGCCAAGGGTTGTTTTCGGGTGCTGATATAACCTGCGCTGAAACCCGTATTAGAAACACGTACCAATTAGTACAAAGCTTAGCTGCGCAGTACGAAACAAGTGCAGAAGCCATTGTACTGGCATGGTTAAACAGGCACCCTGCAAACATTCAGTCTGTAATAGGGACTACTAACACTGCGCGTATTAAAGCGTGTGCACAAGTAAACAAAATACAATTAACGGCCGCTCATTGGTATGCACTTTACGAAAGTGTAAAAGGTTGCGAGCTGCCATAGTTTAGTAAAGGAGCACTAAAATGATAAAAAACACACTAACAACATTTTTACTAAGCACTGTAGTGGCATTAACGGCCTGTAAAAGTAATCAGCCACCAGCGGCCGGTAACGCAAACACTGCAAGCACTGATAATTATTTACAGCGCGATGTACGCGACGATATATTTTATTTTGTATTACCTGATCGTTTTAATAATGGCGATCCGCAAAACGATAATGGCAGCAATGAGCATGCTATTTCGGCTGGTGGGTTAAATTTAACAACCACCAGTGGTTTTCATGGTGGAGATATAACAGGCATTGAACAAAAGCTCGACTATTTAGAAGCGCTAGGGGTTACAGCAATTTGGATGACGCCTTTATTACGCAACCAAGCGATTCAATCAGATGGTGTTGCGCACCATGGTTATTGGATTGTCGATTTTAGCGAAATAGACCCGCACTTTGGTGGGAATGCTTCTTTAAAAAAGCTAATTGATGCAGCTCATAAAAAAGGCATTAAAGTATTTTTTGACATTATTACTAACCACACAGCCGATATTATTCGTTACGACGAATGCCACATGCCAAACGGTCAATTTAAAGCAGGTTTAACGCATTGTGAGTATAAAGCGCTAAATAACCCTAAGCCGTATAGCCCATTTATTCCTGAGCACTTAAAAAATGTTAAGTACCCAAAGTGGCTAAACAATGTCGATTATTATCACAACCAAGGCGACAGCACCTTTAGTGGTGAAAGCTCACTTAATGGTGATTTTAACGGCCTAGACGATTTAAAAACAGAGCATCCGCAGGTGGTGAGCGGCATGGTCGATATTTATCAAAATTTAATAAAAGAGTTTAAGCCCGACGGCTTCAGAATCGATACCGTACGCCATGTAAATCTCGAGTTTTGGCAAACATTTACACCCGCTATTATTGATTACGCTAAAGCGCAAGGGATTCCAAATTTTCACGTGTTTGGTGAGGTGTACGACCCTAATCCTAAAAACCTAAGTGTATTTACTACAGAAGGTAAAATTCCATCGGTGCTTGATTTTGCATTTCAAAAAATAGCGGCCGATGTGTTTTTTAAAGGACAGAACCCAAGCGCCATTAGCGAGCTATTTGCACAAGACTCACTATACCAAGATGAAGACAGCCAAGCCGATTTACTTATGACCTTTTTAGGGAACCACGACATGGGCAGACCTGGCTTATTTATAAACCAAACATTTGATCACGAAAGTGATGAGCTTAAATTAAAGCGCAGCCAATTAGCGCATGCATTTATGTTTTTATCTCGCGGTATACCGGTTATTTATTATGGCGATGAACAAGGTTTTACAGGCGATGGCCACGATATTGATGCACGCGAAGATATGTTTGCATCAAATGTTGCAAGCTATAACGACAATAACCTTATAGGCACCACGCAAACAACGGCCGATAATAACTTTAATCAGCAGCACCCATTATTTAAAGCTATTGCGCAATTAAGTAAGTTACGAAAAAATCACGAAGGGCTTCGCCGCGGTGAATACAACGACTTATTTTTTGCTAAAAACACTGGCATGTTTGCGTTTTCACGCACAGTAAAAGGTGCAGAGCAGGCGTATATTATTGTGTTTAATAGCGAAAAAACGCCACAAACAATAGAGTTTAATAGCCCGTATAAACACTTTTCGCCTCTTGTAGCTGCCGAGCAACTTGAGCAACAAAATGGCAAGTTAACGGTCACTTTAAAAGGGCTAAGATATAGTGTGTATATTGCTAAATAATTAAGGGTTTAGGTTAAGTAAAAGCCAGCTGCTAAGCTGGCTTTTTTATGCCTTAAAGGTTATTGCTTTAAATCTATGGTGTATAGCGCAAAACCATTTTCGTCTGTTTTAAGTGGTGAGGTAGGCGCAACAGCAGGGAGTGTTTGTGCAATAGTAGCTACCTCATCAAGCGGTGATGTTCTAAACACAACGTTTAGCTCTGTGCTGGTGGTCACGGTGCTAAAGCGCCAGTTATTATCGGCCGAAGGGTCAATACTGCCTGTGCTACTTTTAGCGGCTTCGCTAATAATATAACTACGCAGCACACCGCGGTTTTCATCTGGGCCTTCAAATGTTTCACGGCTAGTACCATCAATCGCCGGGAAGTTTCCGCCGCCCGATGCACGATAGTTATTAGTTACAATTAAAAACTCTGCCTCTAAATCTATCGCTTCACCTTGGTATTGCAAGTTAGTAATGCGCGAATTGTTTTCACTTATTAATACGCCATCGTTGTCGTATCGTTTTGGCTGAGTGACGTCAATTTCAAAGGTAACACCGTCAATAATATCAAAGTTAAAAGTAGGAAAAGTGGTATCGAGTAGGTTTTGCTCAGCGCTGCTGTTTACATCAATTTGATTAAACTGACCCGCAGAGCGTTCAAGCCACTCTTTAACATCGCTACCTGTTACTTTTACTATACGAATAGTGTTTGGAAACACATATAAACTAACGGTATCTAGTAGGGTAATATCGCCTGCTTTTACATTGGTATAATCTTCAATACCATTGCGCCCAGCTCTAAAAGGGGCTGCTGCCGAAAGCACAGGTAAGCCATCAAGCTCAGTGCCTTGAATAAATGCTTTACCCCACGCTATTTGTGCATCTGATACTATTTGAATTGACGGATCGTCTTGTACCAAAGCAAAAAAGCTATAAATTGGGTTTGAAATTTCAGCAAATGGTTCGCTCACCCAATCAATCGTTGCTTGGTGTTCAAGTTCAATTGCGGCAGCTACATCGGTATCTACAGCAGCTAAATCAACAAAGTCGCCGTTTTCATCTGTACCACTAATGGCGCGGGTTTCTACTTTTGAGCTTGTTACTTCCCAGCCGCCTTCATCGTTTGGCTCAACAATCAAATCAATAACCCCTAAGTTATTGCCAAAAAAGCCAGGCATAACAGCCGGTACGCCATTAAGTTTACCGTTTACGTTATCAATACCCGCCGATTCATAGCCATCGTACGACGAATCACCCGGAAACAAACGGTGGTTATGACCAAACAATATGGCATCTACGTCATCTACTTTAGACAGGTAAAGCGCCGTATTTTCAGCGAGGTCTTCTTGGGCGCTGGCTGTTAACCCAGAGTGCGGAATGGCAATAATAATATCGGCGCCTTGTGCTTTCATTTGTGGAATGAACTTTTCAGCAGTAGCAACAATATCTTTAGCAATGACCTTACCTTGTAAGTGCGCGCTATCCCATTGCATAATTTGCGGTGGGGTAAGGCCTAAGTAACCAATTTTAATTGTTTGTTCGTTGCCGTTTATATCAAATACGGTTTTATCTTGAAGGTAGTACGGTGTGTAACGGTTTTCATCGTTGCTGTCGTCATCATCTCCATCATCAACGTATACATTGGCATTAATATACGGGAAGTCGGCACCACTTAATGTGGCATCTAAAAACTCTAAGCCAAAATTAAACTCATGGTTTCCTAAGTTAGCAACATCGTAATCAAGCAAGTTCATTGCTTTAAAGGCCACATGGGTTGCGCCATTTAAAATATCGTCTTTACGTACAATCGCTTCGTAATCGCCAAGCGGGCTGTTTTGAATTAAATCACCATTATCAACAAGTACACTGTTTTGCACTTCATTGCGGGCTTCTTTTATAAGGGTAGCGGTATTAACAAACCCTAAGGTTTCTGAGGGGGCTTGTGCAAAGTAATCGTAGTTAGATAAATACATGTGTATGTCGGTTGTTTCCATCACGCGCAAAGTAACCGGTGCAGGCTCTGGTGTTTCTACAACGACAGGGTCGTTATTATCTTCACCATCAATATTGCAGCCACTCAATGCGAGTGCAATAGTCAGTGCCAATGTTGATTTTAAAGCGTGCTTTTTAGCGATTCGATTTTTCATGGTCATTCCGTGTAATTTAAAAAGAGTACAGTAAAAAAGATTTATTAAAGTATGATGAATTAAAATGTGAATCCTGATTTACATTTTTAGGTGGTGCATTTATAGTAATGTCTTCTACCAAGATGAGCACACACTATGAGTATATCTATGTACGCATTTAAAAAAATTAAAAAATCTTTATTATTAATTGCTTGCGCTTTAACTAGCTTTACAAGTTATGCAGTTGATGAGCAATTTGTACGTTATCAAGCGGGGCGTTATGCAATTAAAAATATCACGTTAATCGATGGCACCGGCAAACCGGCACAAACTAATCAAACGGTTGTAATAAATAAAAATAAAATTGTGAATATAGGCGCCACAGCAGAAGTAGGCGTCGCTAAAGGTGTGAATATTATTGACGGTAGTGGAAAAACATTAATTCCGGGATTGGTGATGATGCACGAGCACATGTTTTATCCTACCGGTAAAGCACATTACACCGAAATGCTTTACAGCTTTCCTCGCCTATATTTAGCAGGCGGTGCAACCACAATTCGTACTGCAGGCACCACTGCACCATATGCTGATTTAAAATTAAGAGATGATATAAACGCAGGTAAAAGTTTAGGCCCAGATATAGATGTAACGGCGCCGTATTTAAATGGCCCCGGTTTACCTATTTTAAAAATAAAGTCGCTACGCGATGCAGACGATGCTAAAAAAATGATGGACTACTGGGGCTTAGAGGGGGTTACCTCATATAAAGCGTATATGCATATTAATCAAAATGAGCTTGATGTTGTTATTAAAAAAGCGCACGAGCAAAATAACAAAGTAACGGCTCATTTATGTTCAGTTACATACCGCGAAGCAGCCGCTTTAGGTATTGATAACCTAGAACATGGCTTTTTTGCCGCCACCGACTTTGTTAAAAACAAACAAAAAGATGTATGCCCAAGTAATAAAGACGTACAGCAATCGTTTGTTGAGTTAGATATAAACTCGCCAGAAGTAACGAGTCTAATAAATTACTTAGTGGCTAAAAATGTAGTACTTACCTCTACACTTACTGTATTTGAAACCTTTACTAAAGGTCGCCCTAAAGCCTACCCAAAAGCACTTGATGCATTAATACCGCAAGTACGTGATCAGTACGAGTCGCGCTTTGAAAAAATAGCAAAGCAGAGCGAATCTAGTTGGCCTTTAGTATTTAAAAAAATGATGCAGCTAGAAAAAATGTTTGTAGCCGCTGGTGGTAAATTAATGGTGGGCACCGACCCAACAGGTTATGGCGGCGTTATTGCTGGCTTTTCCAACCAGCGTGCAATTGAATTACTCGTAGAGGCTGGGTTTATGCAGCCACAAGCAATAAAAATAGCTACGTTAAATGCAGCGCAGTATTTAAATAAGCAAAATACAATAGGTAGTATTGAAGTAGGTAAACATGCCGACTTGGTTATTGTTAATGGCGACTTTGCTAAAGATGCGTCGGCTATCCGTAATATGGAAACTGTATTTAAAAATGGTGTAGGCTATAACTCAACAGCACTTTTCGATAACACTAAATCGGTTGTTGGGCTTCATTAAAATAATAAAGGAAAACAGGATGAAAAAATCATTACTCTCAGTGGCATTAGGTTTTGCTGCACTTGGTGCGTTTAACGCGCAGGCAAACCTTGAACAGCACGTTAAAAATGTAGAGCAGCAGGTAATTGAGTGGCGACGCGACTTTCACCAAAACCCTGAGCTTGGTAATCGCGAAACGCGTACCGCAGGCATTGTGGCTAAACATTTAAAGTCGTTAGGTATGCAAGTACAAACCGATATTGCTTACACAGGTGTTGTTGGTATTTTAAAAGGCGCAAAGCCTGGCCCTACAGTAATGCTACGCGCCGATATGGATGCGCTACCGGTAACAGAAAAAACAGATGTGCCATTTAAATCAACCAAAACCACAAATTTCCGTGGCGTTGATGTAGGCATAATGCACGCTTGTGGCCACGACACGCACGTAGCTATGCTAATGGGCGCAGCCGAAGTATTAGCAAATATGAAAGATGAATTGCATGGCAACATCATGTTTGTGTTTCAGCCTGCTGAAGAGGGCGCACCTTTAGGCGAAGAGGGCGGTGCAGAGCTAATGCTTAAAGAAGGTATATTTAAAAAATACAAACCTGACGTAGCATTTGGTCTACATATTACATCGAGCCTACACACGGGTAAAATTGGCTATCGAAGTGGGCCGTTTATGGCCAGTGCTGATCGCTTTGAAATAACCGTACACGGTCGCCAAGCACATGGCTCAGCACCATGGACAGGCGTTGACCCTATTGCTGCCGCTGCGCAAATTGTAACGGGCGTTAACCATATTGTTAGCCGCCAAGTGAATATAACCAAAGAGCCTGCTATTGTGTCGTTTGGTAAAATAGCGGGTGGTGTGCGTAATAATATAATTCCTGAAGAAGTTGAAATGGTTGGCACTATTCGTAATTTTGATATGGATAATCGCGCGCAAATCTTTGAAAATATTAAAACAACCGCTACACATATTGCTAAATCATCGGGGGCTACGGCCGATGTGCATATTCATGAAGGTTACCCAGTAACGGTTAATAACCCTGAACTTACTGCGCAAATGTTACCTAGCCTTGAAAAAGCAGCCGGTAAACAAAACGTGCAAGAAATGGGTAAAATAACCGGCGCAGAAGACTTTTCGTTTTATGCCCTAGAAATACCTAGTGTATTTGTATTTTTAGGTGGTACGCCTGACGACCAAGACTTAAAGACGGTAGCAAGTAACCACTCACCTTATTTTTATGCCGATGAGTCATCGTTTAAAGTGGGTACCAAAGCGCTTAGCCAATTAGCGGTAGATTATTTAAATAGCCAAAAATAACGACATAACTACCCAGCGAGTAATGTAATTGTTGGCTGGGTATTGTTGTTTATATTAACAAGCTGCACAGTACGTGCGCTTACAACTCAACATGTTTGAATTTATGTCTGAACACCCTTTTTTGGCGCCTAAGCAACAACGCAGCCAACAAACCCAAGAAAAACTAGTAAAAGCGCTGCATCACAGTTTAAAAAGTAAGTTTTTTGAGCACATAAGTATAAAAGAGCTGGCCGATTACGCCGAGGTGTCGGTAGGTACGTTTTACCGTCGCTTTAAAAATAAAGAGTCGCTGCTGCCTATGCTGTATCAAGACTTTGGTATTGCATTAGATAACTGGGTAAGTGAGCTTGAGGCGCAGCACTATAAAAACTTAGACGATGTAGTTAACACTTTATGCCATAAAACCTATGTGTTTTTATCATCACAGCAGGGGGTATTTAGAACCCTGCATTTAAATTCGCGTTTACACAGTGAGTTATTAGGCAGTGATAAACACATAAACAGGCGAGTAATTTATCAGCGGTTAGCGCAACTAATTAGCCAAACAGATACCAAAGTGAGCGAAACGGCGGCAGGTACGGCAGTATTTTTAATTGTCAGCTCATTGCTTGATAAAGTGCTGTATCACGATTTAACCCCTGCGATTGCGTGTGATTTATCGGCGCAGCAATACGCGCAAGAGCTGCCTAAAATTATTTTAGCTTATTTAGGGCGTGTTGATCTTTGATGGTTGAATTTGCAGCAGTATGTTTGGTTTTTAGGCAAGGCAGAGCCTATGAAGTGTGGTTATTCCCCATAAATAGGCGATAACGCTGCATAAATGCCAAACATGCGCTGCCCTGCGGGTTCTGCCTAGGGGCGATAAACTCTTTGTTGCTCGGTTTTTACTTAGCCCACTAGGTTACAAACCTCGCGCCGCGATTTTAATCGCCCCTAGATTGAACAAATTTCAATCCGCAAAGGTCAACACGCCCTAGGTTAAACACCTTTAAACATGCTCAAGGAGAGTAAAATGAAAATTACTGGAAGCTGCTATTGTGGTGAAATTAAATACCAAGCTCAGTCGCAAAATAATAACGTACTTGTATGTCATTGTAGCGATTGCCAACGCATGTCGAGTGGGCCATTTAGAGCGGTAATTATGGCTGAGCCAAACTCGGTGGTATTTACTAAAGGCGAGCCAAAAGAGTATGTTAAAACAGCACAAAGCGGTAATAAACGCGCACAAGGTTTTTGTGGTACGTGCGGCACTACACTTTACGCAACCAACGAAGCAAAAGCCGATAGAGTGTACGGCCTGCGCATAGGGGCCGTTGATCAGCGTGATGAATTTACACCAGCTGCGCAAATTTGGTCGCAATCAACGCTTACATGGCTAAACGATTTACACCAAGTGCCGGCTTTTGAAACTACGCCTCAATCATAAGCGCAATGGGCGCTGAGTAAATAAAACGCCTTATTAGCCATGCCTTGCTAGTGGGAGAGTCCCACTAGCAGCTATTTAAATTACCCTTCCTTTTGTATTCTTTTTTATATTTAAATCTGTTTATTGTTGCTTTAGAGCGTTTTTTTAACGCGAGTGATTAAGTATTTATAAGCTAAAGCGCTTTGTGAATTATTTTCATATTTTATTGAAATATATGCCTATGCTCCCCTTTATAAAAACACATTTCCACTTTTTTAAAATATAAGTTTTTGATATTTATAAATATATGTTTGATTTTTAGCTGTACCTATTTGGCTTGTTATTTGCTGATAAATTCTTATGGACTGCATATTTATTATGAGGTGAAACAAATGAGAATTTTATCTACAAGCGAAGTTGGGGCTGAATTAGAAGCGGCCAAATCACGTTTAAAAAAACTACCACACTGGAAACTCTCTGAAAAATTAGCCTTAGAGCTGCGCTTAAAGCAATTAAGTGCTTATTTTAACGATTACAAAAGTTAGCGCTTAATTTATTAGCGTAATAGATACGGAAATTAATGCCCTTGTTTAAAGCGGTTTTAAATAAAAATGTGGCTAAGGAAGAATAATGAAAAGCAAAAGATACTGTAAAACTGCCATTGTGTTAGTAACTTACCACTGCAATGAAGGTGTTATAGATCGGGTTAAAGAAATACAAAAATACGCCAGTAACTGCATCATAACCATTGTTGATAATTCAACGCAAAAGTACAAACAAAGGTATAACTTACGCCTAAGGTTAAAGGCGATTGACCCAAACATCATTTATATTGATCACCAGCTAAACTGTCGGTTTACGGCTTATAACGTGGGGCTGCAAGCTACGTTGAGTGACTTTGTGGTTTTTCGTACAGATGATGACGTATTTGATGAAAAGCACACTTTTAAACTAATAAACGAAGGCTTTGAAGAGGACTTTGTTTTTACTCCTTACTACTTTGATAACACAAAGAAAGTAGATCGCACTTATCAAAGACCGCTGGAAAGCATAATATTTAAAAAAGATTCTTTATTAGAGTTTTTACCCTTTGAAACAGCGCCAAGCAGTGATTGGCAGTTAATGAAAAAAATGTTTACTGCAAAAAGCAAAAAGGAAGCGCCATGGGTTCTTTTGTATAAAAAGCCGCACGGACGCGAGGAGCTTGCAGTATGAAATTTGCGATTATAGCTCACCCTCGATTTCCTATTAAATCGCCCTATGCTGGTGGGCTAGAAGCCTTTACTGGTGCACTGGTTGAATACTACCAATCAGTGTATGAGGTTACTTTGTATGCTCACCCAGACAGCGAGGTTAACTGTAATTTAAAATCGTTTCAAATAGATAACAGCCAATATCAACAATACCCCGATATAGTTGAAAACGATTTTATGCTCAAGGTAATGGCCGATATAACTAAAGAGCAGTTTGACGTAGTACATAATAACTCTCTTAATCCCATCCCCATATTGTGGGCCAGTAAACATAACATTCCCATGTTAACCACATTGCATACGCCGCCTTATTCAAAACTTAAAGCGGTTGTGGGGCTGGCTTCTTACTCGCCGTTTATACACTTCACCGCAGTGTCGCATTCTTTAGCTGAGGCGTGGAAGCCCTTTATAAACGACAAAGTAGAAGTTACTTACAATGGTATAGACCTTAAACGTTGGCAGGTAACAAAGAACCCTCAAGATTATGTGTTTACTTATGGCCGAATATTACCGAGTAAGGGCATTGATATAGCAATATCTACAGCGCAACAAATGGGTATTGCTATTAAATTTGCCGGCCCCATCGCAGATAAACACTATATGGATGATGTAGTACGGCCTTTGCTAAGGCCCTGCGATAGCTATTTAGGGCATCTTGATCACCACAGTATTAAACTCCAATTGGCAAATGCCAAAGCTGCTGTATTTGGCACCCGCTGGGATGAGCCATTTGGGCTTTCTACTTTAGAAGCTATGGCAACAGGTACGCCAGTGGTGTCGTTTAATCGCGGTGCGTTTGCTGAAATAGTCAGTGAAGGGGCAGGCGTACTTGCTAAAGGCAATAACGTAAACAGTTTAGCCGCCGCGCTTGAAGCTTCTTTTTCGTTAAATAAAAATGATGTAATTAAAAGCGCGCGTAATTTCCCTATAGCTAAAATGTGCAGCGAATACAGCAATATATTAGGGAGAATCGCATGAGAATACTAATGGTCGCAAGCCCTATAGTTTCTTTGCGACAACCTTTTAAGGGGGGTACAGAGGCCTTTGTTGCTAATTTAGCTAACGCACTTTGTAAAAAAGGGCACACTGTTGATGTGTTGTGTAAAGACGCTGATGAAGAAAACGAGTTTAACATTTTACAGTTAGATGAATCTCCCCTGCGCATGAAAGACAACATAACCACAGAAGAAGAAGGCCAAAAACTGTATCAGGCCGCCCAGTTTGCGCTAATCGATAATTCGTATTACGACGTTGTGCATTACCACAGTTACTACCATGCACTCTATGATGTGGCATTACTTCATAATATAAAAAGCGTAATTACTTTACATGCCCCAGTATCACCAAAGTTAGGTTTAATACATAAGTTGCATAAAGCGCGTAGCGATCACCGCTATATTGCTGTATCTAACAGGTTATGCAAAGAGTGGGAGGCTCACCTAGGTAGTGCCATTAAAGTGATTTCAAATGGCGTTACTCTACCCAAAAGTGAGTGTGTGCAAAAAATTAATAAAACCCACGATTTATTTTGGATGGGACGTATTAACGCCGAAAAAGACCTAGTATCGGCGATTAAAATAGCGCAAAAATTACAGCGCAAATTATGCATAGCTGGCCCCGTTGAGGATAGGGAATACTTTAATGCTCACGTCGAGCCGCTACTTACAGACTCCATTTATTATATTGGGCATTTAAAACACGATGAATTGTTTACACAGCTTGCTAAATCTTGTTTGTTTTTAGCTACCTCTAAGTGGAACGAACCTTTTGGCCTAACCACCATAGAAGCGCTTGCTCACGGTATACCTGTTGTAGGCTTTAAAACAGCCATACCAGAGGAACTACGATTTTCTAACGTGTGTACTGCACTAAACAATGTGGATGAAGCTGTATCTGCCATTAAAAAGCTAGGCAAAGTATCGCCGCAAGCGTGCCAATCTTTTGCTAAAAACTTCGACTTTAACGTGACTGTTTCAAATTATGAGGCCGAATATGCAGCACTTATATGAGCCAAATTTACCGACTGTATTTTTTTATGTTCACCATCATGGCGCGGGCCACATTACACGTGCTGAGTTACTTATTACTAAGTTACAAAATAGCTATAACGTAGTGGTGCTTTATGGTGATTTAAACGTAAAAATTGCTTTGAATAAAGTGTGTAAGCGGAGCATTTTTGAAAAGCTACCTTCTAAATGGGCAGGCCAAAGCGCTGTACAAAGAAGCTATAACACTGCATTTGAAGGAGTAGAATATAGCGAAGCGCCACTTGAACGCTCCATAACCTTTAACCTATTGGCGCAGCAATACAAACCGGTACTATTTATCAGTGATGTATCGGCCGAACTTACTATTATGGCCAGAAGCATTGGTTTACCTGTTTTAATGCAGCGCCATTCGGGTGATATTAGTGGCGATCCCACGCAAGTGTTTGCTTACGAATGCGCGACTAAACTATATGCCCCGTACCCAAAGCAGCTAGAAACACCTCACTACAGCTATTTTAATAAAACTCATTATTTAGGATTTATATCAAAATACACAGGTTGTGAAAGCGCCACCAATACAGATTTTGGCAGTTGTATTACTTTGCTAATGACCGATGCCCGAAGCGCGGCATTAATTGCCCGTACACTGATTAAGTACACCGAACACGTTGAGGTTATTGGTTGCCAAGGTGAAGCCATTGAAGGAGTAACCTACAAAGGCAAAGTGAGCAATATAGATCAAGCGATTTCAGCAAATGTGGTTGTAACAAGTGGTGGCAATAACGCAGTATCACAGTTGTTATCACTGGGGAAAAAGCTGATTGTTATACCCGAAAACAGACCCTACCAAGAGCAAGATGAAAAAGCGCGCATGTTAGCTAAAAATAACCTCGCAGTGCATTTGCCTTTTTCAGCGTTTTTACAGCACAACAATGCCCAAATAGAGGCTGCGTTGGTTAATGTAAGAAAAACCCAAACAAGTAAAACACAAATAATAAATGCTACAGAACAGTTTACCAGCGAGTTTGTAGAATTAGTTAAGGAGGTTGCAATTGAGTCATAATTTTTCAATCGTTACTATTGTTAAAGGCCGCCACCAGCAGCTTGCTAACCTTATCCACAGTATAGAAAATAGCACGCTTCGCCCATCTGATATGGTGGTGGTGTGGATGGATGAAAAAAACAGCCATAATGTTACCCCAAACACGTCTTTTGTGACCAAAAATGTGTACATACAAGAAAACGGCTTACCCCTTGCTAAAGCGCGCAACACGGGGGTTAAAAATGCGCAGCAAAACGACGTTATATTTATAGACGTAGATTGCATTTGCTCCCCAACACTTTTTGAAAGTTTACTTGCTAAACTAACCCACGGATTAGTGGTCAGTGCTAAAGCAAAGTATTTACCGTATGTGCCCAAAAGCGGTAACTATGAATTATTAGTGGAGGAAGCTGTTGATCACCCTAAACGCAAAAACTTACCTATAAACGAAGAGGTAGACTTTTTAACTTTTTGGTCTTTAATTTTTGTGATTAACAAACGTGACTTTAATAAAGTTAATGGTTTTGATGAGCAGTTTATTGGTTACGGCGCAGAAGACACCGACTTTGCAATGCAGTGCAAAGTAAGCAATATAAAGCTTAATTACATTGATGACTGGGTATTGCACCAGTACCACGATAAGTTTACGCCACCTTTAAATTACGCCGAAGATATTTGTAATAACGCCAACACCTTTGCAAAAAAATGGCAGTTTTTACCTATGTTTGGTTGGCTAAAAAAAATGGCCGTTATGGATATAGTTAAAATTGACGAAAAGAACCACAGCGTTAAATTTTTAAAAAAACCGACCACCAATGAAATAGAAGCATGTCGCTCTACCTCGCCGTATTAAATGAGGTGTGCTAAATGCTAAACAGCACAAAATGATAAGCAAAGATTATTAATTGAAATTTTTTAACCAAATGACTGTCTATTTATAAGACAGTCATTTGGAGAAAAATATGTGTAGTTCACCGAAAAGTAGCGAGCAGTTAAAAAGTCAGCTATTAACTTTAATGACGAACTAACTCAAGAGCAGCGTTTGCGTTTTGCTGCAAAAGCTAATTTAGCACAGCTGCGCCGCGAGCAACGTCAAGCCGCTAATAAGCGCTTTGAGCAAAAGCATCGCCCCGCAAAAAAGCCAGCAACGGGTTTGTTTTCATGGTTACAGCAGCTAGTAAGTTAACTATTATTAAGCGTGGTGTTTTTGCCGCTAAACCATCCACATGTAGCACATAACACACCTGCACCTGCACATAACCAAAGCGGCGCACTCCAGCTGCCGGTACTTGTATGTAGCGCCCCAGCTACCATAGGGCCAATAGCCGCCAACAAATAGCCAATACTTTGTGACATACCCGAAAGCGAAGCCGCTTGCGTGGAGTTATCGGTACGTAAGCTAATAAACGACAGCCCTAAAATAAAACACGCCCCCGAGCTAAAGCCAAGTAGTAGCGTCCACACTAATGCAAAGCTTGGCATATAAAGTAGTCCTAGCGCACAGCACGCACTCAGTGATGCAAGTATAAAGCTAAGCGCACTTTGATCTTTTAATTTTCCTAGCAAAGGTATAAGCACAAGCCCAGGTATGGCGGTCGCAATTTGAAAAGCACCATGATACGCGCCTGCTTGCGTTGCGCTTTGGCCCGCTTCGGTGAGTATGCTAGGCAGCCAAGTAATAATGATGTAATTTAAAAATGAATTTAGCCCCAGTAACAAGGTAATTTGCCAAGCAAGTAGGTAGCGCCATACGCTTTTATTAAGTGTTGAGGCCTGTGCTGTTTGTGCCGGTTTTGTGTGTTTATTTAATTGCGCCATCCACACAATTAAAGTGGTAATTGTAATGAGTGCACTAGCCCCTAATGCAAACTGCCAACCTAACCCTTCATATTGGCTAAGCGGATAAACTAATGCTGAAAAGCCACCCGAGGCAATGCCCATAGTGAGTACATAAGCAGAGGTCATTACCGCTACTTTTGCCGCAAAGTCGCGTTTTATTATACTTGGTAGCAATACGTTAGCTATGGCAATACCTGCACCTATTATGGCTGTGCCTACAAAGAGCATAATGGATGAATTAACCACCCGTGCGGCAATGCCCAGTAATATTAAAAATACAGCAAAAAACAATGTGCGCTCAAGCCCTTGGCGTTTAGCGAGGCTTGCAGCCATAGGCGATATAATGGCAAAGGCAATTAGCGGTAACGTGGTAATAAAGCCTGCTTGCGAAGCGGTTAAATTAAAATGCGCAATTATTTGTTCAAGAACAGGGGCAACCCCTGTAAAAGGCGCACGTAAATTGGCAGCAATAAGTAAAATACCTATTACAAGCAATACGCTTGAAAAGCGCGACATACCAGCATTACTGTGAGGTGTGTGAGTCATTATTACAAAATAAGTTAGCTAATTATTGGCGCTAGTATAAACAAATCAGCAGTATTATAATTTAGCTATACTGACATTAAATAACTAAAAACTGACAAAATATGTTTGAGCCTAAAGGGTGGGGATACCTACAAAACTACGAGCACATGGCACAGCCTATAATTGCCAAAGTAGATACCGCACAAGGCAGCAAAGAATACCCGTTACATACTCACCCTAAGGGGCAGCTAATTTTAGCGCTTGATGGTTATGTTACCTGCGAAGCGGCTAACAAAATGTGGATGGTGCCAACGCACAGTGCTATTTGGGTACCTGCAAATACCTTACACAGCAATCGCGCATCTGATAACGCCAAATTATGTTTTGTATTTATTGATGCTAATAAGCACGGCATGCCACAGCATACCTGTACATTAGCAATAACAGGGTTGGTAAAAAGTTTAATGCTAAAACTAGCAAGCGAACACCAAGCCTATAATGAAGGCTCTAAAACAGCACGTTTAGCTCAGGTACTGTTTGATTTATTAATTGAAATGCCCGCCCAGCCGCTCGACTTTGTGTTATCTAAGCATGCGGTTATTCAAGCAATGGGGCAGCAGTTACTCGCACAGCCAAATAATCGTAAAACCCTTGCACAATGGGCACACGACTTTGCTTTAACCGAGCGGACGTTGGCACGGCTTATAAAAAAGCAAACCGGTATGACCTTTGGTAAGTGGAGAATGCAATTACATATAATTACAGCGCTGCAGGCACTATCAGATGGACAAAGTGTACAGCAAGTGTCGGCATTATTGGGGTACGAATCGGTGAGTGCGTTTATAACTATGTTTAAAAAGGTAATGGGAAAATCGCCCACTAAATATATGGGCGATTTAAATTAACCTTTATACATGGTTTTACCACGTGTACGTAGCTGAAAGCATGGCGTTACGCGGTTTACCAGGGAAGTACCTATCGCCAGTAAAGCTGGTGTAATCAGCACGCTCTGCATAAGCTTCGTCGGTAAGGTTAATTATACGTGCAAGCACTTCTAAATTATTGGTAACTTGCCACTTTGCACGCAAGCTTAAAATATCATGCCCCTCGTAGCTATGTAGGTTTTCTGGGTCGGTATAGTAACTACTTACGCTATGCCATTGCAGTGCAAGCGCTAGGTTATTAAAGGCTTGCCAGGTTAAATCAAGGTTAGCCACATTGCGAGGCGCGGTGTCTACGTTGTTACCGTTTATATTTAGCCCATTAATTAACTGATTATTGGTATACGTGTGCTTTGCATGCGTACCTGCAAATTGTAAGTTAAGCGTTTTGCTTAATGCATAATCTACTTCAAGCTCAATACCTCTGTGACGTGAACTGCCATCATTAACGTTAAAGAAGTCGCTATCGCGATAAATAGTATTGTGTTTGCTCATAGCATACACAGCCAATGCGTAACTTATATTGCTGTAATATCCTTTTAAACCAAGCTCGGCATTATTGGCTATTTCGGGGTTTAAATCGGCGGTGGTTTGCTCGCGTTGTAATTGGTAAAGCTCTGCCGCTTGCGGCGCTCGGTAGCCACGCGAAAAGTTAGCGTATAGCGTATTATTTTTGTTGGCCTTGTAGCTCACGCCAAATTTAGGTGAGGTATTGCTAAAGCTATTTTTACCACTGGCTGGGCGGCTATAACGGCAACCGCCAAAACCACATTCTGTGCCGTCTTCTGTTGTGCGCCCTGTGAGCATATTATTAGTGTAATCGTACTGCATATGCTCATACCTGAGGCCGGCGCTAATAAACCATTTATTTAATTGCCACTCAACTGATGCAAACGGCGCATACAGGGTTGCGTTTACATCGTAATCGTAGTGTTTGCCTTGCGGTACTGTGGCTACTAAAAATGCAGAGCCTTGAGTTGGCTCGTTTTGGCTTTGAGTAAAGTCGCTGCGAGTATATTCGCCATCAAGCCCTAGGTTTACTTTTACATTACTTTGCAAGTTATGTTGATAAAGCGATTGCACACCTATGCCTGTTTGACTGTTAGTTTCAAGCGGGGTGCCAGGTAAAAAGTGCTTAAAAAAGTCCATGCTTTGGTCGCGCACATACGGCGTAATAGAAAGCACATTGCCGTTTTTTAATTGCCACTGGGCGTTGCTCCACGCTCTAAATGAGCGGGCTTTTCTAAATGCATCGGGGTCAAAGTTTTGCTGTGCTATGTCTTCGTTTTTATAGCTTTCAAAACCCGTAATAAAGCCCGCAGTGTGCTGATCTAAATTTGTGTATGTAAGACCAGAGGTAAGCAATAGGTTTGAGCGCTCAAAACGATGACGAATATTTATTTTTTGCTGTTTAACGCTTTCATCATCGCGGTAACCGGTATCGTCGGTAACACTGGCGTTTATGCCAATACCACTGTTGCCGAAGTCTTGCCCAGCGCGAAACTTATAACGGGCATACCCATATGAGCCATAATCAAGCCCGACTAATCCACCGCCTTGGGTTGTATCAGGGGTTATTACGTTAATTACACCGTGTACGGAGTTTGAGCCATACAGTGCAGAGCCCGGCCCTTTTAATACTTCAATACGCTGCGCCATTTCGCTATGCGCTTCAAAAAGCTCGTTAATATTACAAAAGCCTGCAGCACGCAGTGGAATGCCATCTTCAAGGGTTAGTATGCCGCCACAGGCTGCCGCGCCCGAGAGCACCGGCGAGCGAAGTGCCGGTAGGTATTCTTGCCCATTTCCGCGCTGTACGTTAGCACCTGCAATACGTTGTAACGACTCTTCAACATGAGTAGGCGCAATGCTATTTAACTGCGCCTCAGATAAGGTGCTAATAGTAAGTGGATAGGGGGTAGCCAGTGCTTCTGTACGTGATGCGGTGGTTGTTATGGTTTCTATTGCATCATCGTTTTTATTATCAGCAAGTGCAACGTGGCTGAGTGGTAATAACAGCGGCAAAATATAAGGTTTCATACATTCCTTTAAGGTGAGTAACGCTTTATTAACGCCATGGTAAGGTGTTTTAAACAGTTTTTAAACCGCTTGCGTTAAAGTGCGCGTATTCTATATACCCGATAAGTTAGCGATAATATAAAGCAAGCCGCAGCGGGCACGGTTAAAGCAAGTAGGCCTAAGTGTTCATAAAGCATAAACCCGCACACTCCACCTAGTAAAAAGCCGGCAATAATAAGTATAAATATTACGCCTTTGCGGGTATCAAAGGGTTCACCTTTTAGCGCTTTGCCTATCATTAAACCTAGGTCGGTAAAAATACCGGTTAAATGAGTGGTGCGCACTACTGCACCGCTGTAGTTAGTGGCAAGGGCGTTTTGTAAACCACAGGCAGCAGAGGCAAGCGTAATGCCATAAACATGGGCGCGGCTGAGTAAATAGGCGCTTAAAAGCAGCAATAGGCCTTCAATAAATAATAGGGTGTCGTAATGGCGCCCCAGCTTTAACGAGCCGCCGGTAAGTAAAAAACCAGAAAGGGCAGAGCCAAGCATAAAGCTCAGCACTACAGCCAATAGCAATAGTGCGCTAGAGATGTTACTCATTAATGTAATGCCAAGTAGCGTTACACTGCCCGAAAGGTGCGAAATAGCCTGATGCTCAAACCCTAATAACCCTACAGCATTCACAATGCCAGCAATAAAAGCGAGCGCAAACGCGCCGTACTCAACCCATTTTGGTAATTTAGTTAACATTGCCTACCTTATTAATGCACACCGAATTGCGCTTTATAGCGTTTTATTTGCTCATCAACGAGTGCGGTGTCGACCACGCCGTGCTTAAAAGCAATATAAACAGGTAGGGCGTAGCCTTCAAGCTGCTTAGCATATATGTTTTTATAGCCTTTTGAGTACCATAAACCGGCTTGATAATTAGTTATTGCGTAGTCAACACGCTGTTTATCAAGCAAATCAAACGTGGCTTTAGTGGAGAGTGAATGCATAAAGTTGCTTTGTTTAATATTGTATTCTTTTGCCAGTACATTGGGTAATTTAACGCCTCTTAGCATAGCAATGCGTGAATTTGATAAGTCATTATTAAGGTTTGCTTTTTCTGTGCTAAATAAACCAAATTGGGTGGTGTGTAGCGGCTCAGTGGTAAATTCTAAATATTGCGCACGCTCGGTATTATTTGCCAGCGCAAAGTAACAATCGTAGTAACCTAACTTCATTTCTTTTTTAATACGAGCCCACGGTAAATGCACCACCTCAATGTTTAAATTTAAATTACGCTCTATAAAAGCTAAATAGTCTATGTCTATGCCCGTAAAGGTATGTGTTTCATCGTCATAAATTGTAAAAGGCGGGTAATGGGTAGTTGCACAGCGCAATGTTTTATTAGGCGCTGCTAATAAAAGCGAAGAAAAACTAAAAGCTAAAAGCAGCAGTAATGTGCGCATAAATGTAAATCCGATTTTTTCTTATGTTAGTGTGTTTATTATACAGCGATATTCGGTTTTGAGGTGATGATCTATGTATTTTTTCTTCTCGTATAAGTTTAAATTTTAAGAGATAACCATGTTTAACGCAGAGCAGCAATCGCGAATTATAGAAATGGCGTGGGAAGACAGAACCCCCTTTGAGGCTATAGAGCAGTTATACGGGCTTAATTATTCACAGCTGGTATTGTTTATGCGAGAGCACATTTCAAAGGGGAGTTTTAAAGTGTGGCGTAAACGCCACGCAGGGCGTAAAACCAAGCATTTAAAACTGCGAGACCCAGCCATAATGCGCAGCCATTGCAAAACACAGTACAAGCCAAGATAAATAGCTGCTTGCAGTTTCATATGATGTTCAGGCGTGTTTGATAATCTTTAGCTATTAATATTATTAGAGATTATTTATGAAAGCGTTTTTATATACGGTTTTTTTAGCGGGTGCCTTGGTTAGCGTTAATGCACAGGCAAAGCCCGACAAAGACAATCACGGCCATAAAAATGGCCACCATAAACATCAGCAGCACAACTATAAAAGCAGTAAGAAACTATCTAAAAAGCAGCAAAAAAAGTTAGTGCGTGCTGGGTGGACGCCACCAGGGTTAAGTAAGCGTTACCATAGAGGCGATTACCTAGACCGCAACGTATATAAACAAGGCCGCGTTATTGAACGATCTAGAGATAATGGTACAGTAAGTATAAAAATAGACAGTACAGTTATACACATGGTGCACGATACCCGAGAAATACTTTCAATTTTAACTCGTTAAGTACAATTTATAAGGATATTTCAATGCTCATTGCACTGGCTATAATCATTGGCTTTTTTTTATTAGTGACCTTGTTACCTATGTCGTACAGTCAGCACTACTTAGTGCGCAGCTGCGACTTTGTTCGACTACAGGTATTTTATATAGCCAGCGCTGTTGCAATTATATCGTTTTATTTACTGTGGCAAAGCGGCAATAGCGGGTATTTGTATACTGCTTTAACCGCATTACTAACCATGGCATTACAAGGTAAGTGGATATTTCCTTACACTTGGCTTGCTAAAAAAGAAGTTAAAACGGCCTCCGTGAGCGAAGATCACAGTGTAAGAATCATGTCGGCTAATGTGCTTATGTCAAACCACAATAGTGAGCAACTAATCTCACTGGTTGATAAACACCAGCCCGACTTATTAATTACCCTTGAAAGCGACAGCTGGTGGGAAAATAAATTAGCTGTTCTTAAAAAAAACTACCCCTATTATATTGAATGCCCTAAAGACAACCGCTACGGCATGCATTTATACAGTAAATTTAAAATTCTTGATGCGCAAATATGTGAGCTCATTGAAGATGATATTCCTTCAATTCATATTCTGTTCGAAAACAATGAAGGCCTTGAAATGCAAGGGCACTTTATACACCCCGCGCCACCAAGCCCCACTGAAGAAGACTCATCGCGCCCACGTGACTCAGAGCTAATAATGGTCGCTAAAGCACTTAAAAAGCCAACACGCCCGACCATTGTAGCCGGTGACTTAAACGATGTGGCATGGTCGCGCAGCACCCGTTTATTTATGCAAATAAGTGGTTTTTTAGACCCACGTAAAGGCCGTGGCTTTTATAACACCTTTCACGCAAGTTACTTTTTTATGCGTTGGCCGCTCGATCATTTATTTCACAGCCCAGGGTTTAAAGTAAAGCGCATTAAGCGCCTTGCTAAATATGGCTCTGATCATTTTGCACTACTTACCGAGCTGGTGTATGAAAACGCCAAGCAGCATTCATTAGAAGATAAACCAAAAGAGCTAAAGCAAGAAGAAATTCAAGAGCTTGCTATGAGCAAAGCCGATAAACGAAAGGTTCCAAGGTTTGAGAAGAGCTAGCTGTTAGCTTGTGTAGGTCGGATAAGCGAAGCGCCATCCGACACAGTACAATACCTTGCCAATCATAATTAATATTTTATGTGCCGAATGTCTCAGGATGTGAAGCTACCTTTCAGGTTTAACTCATTTCTGCCCCGAAACATTAAGTCTGTTGTTCAGCATTGCATGTGTTGCCTTCTCTTTCTTTGTTTTTGCAAATGGCATCACAACTGAATGGCTACGCAGAACGTGCGATTATGAAAGAAATTATGGTAATGTAATTAGGCACATGGAGCTTTGGAAACGCGCTGAATTGGAGTAGCGGTGCCGATAAGATGTTGATGCAATAAAGTAAGTTTCGAAGTTGAATTGGGTAATAACTGCGCTGTATAAAGGTACAACACAAGAACTTTTCTGTTGGTTTTTTAGGTTTAATCCTTATAATTCAATATCTAATAATAACTACAGTCTTCTTATATATGGACTACACTACTTGTGGTGGTTTGGAATAACATGCCTAAAGATACTATTTATCGCGGAGCTTCAGATAAAACCAAAGGCTTTCGACTTCAAAAGATCCGTGCAATCAAGCTGATGATTGAAGAAATCATTAAGAACGATAGGCAACTATTTTACACAGCGATTGAAATTACAGAAGATGTTGACCATACCATAGTTAATGAGTCGCATAATGAATCCAGAGTTGAAGAACTTAAAGCATACGACAATAGTGCCTTTACACTCCAAAGTGAAGCTGTTAAGAATACTTTAGTTAGCTTTTTCGATATCTACTTTAAGAACTGGCAGTCCAGTGATAACGTAAAACTAGGGTTTTATACGACAGCAACAATAGGTAAAGAAAAAAAGAAGGTCTTGTTCAACGGCACTAACTTAGCACCTCCGGCTCAACCAATTTTGAAAATTTTTAGTGACGGAGGCCCGCTAGACCAATCAACATTCGAATACTTTAAAGCTACCATTCTCGAAGAATATCGTAGTCAATACTTCAAAACTCCTAATCCAAAGTCGGCAAACTACGCTCAAGAACTGGCTAGACAACAAAATAAATTAGATAACTCCTATTTCCCTATACTCAAAAATTTAACGCTAGAAGAGGCAAATAATTTTCTCGACAAAATATATTGGCATTTCGATGATGAAGATAATGATGCTCTCAAGGCAAGTGTACTGCAACTAATCAAAACCTGCCCCTTATCAAATCTTAGTAATGAGGATAAAGAAGAGACTATTTTTTGCGAACTTATGGAACTATTAGATGAGAGGCAGAATGATAATGTGTTTTCTAATAAGTTTATCACCGGTTCTGACGTAAAAATGGTATTCAAAAACGCAGAGAGCAGTATTTCCGTTGAACTATTAGATCCTTCATGGGAGAGGTACCATGAAGAATCTCAAAGAATCACAGATAAAAGAAACCTGGGGGATAAACTCATGTCTGTCTGCCCTGATTTCTCTAAGCAACTTCACGGGATATACTCGCGAGAGGCATGCACAGTAAAAATTGATACAAACAGTGGGAAATCATTCTTAGCTCTGAAGTATAGAGTTTTCTTAGCTTGTGCAGAGTATTTAGCACTCAATGCACAGAGCACCTATACGCAAGATGAAATTATTACAGCCATAGGAAATATGCTCGAGAAGTCAACTGCTACAATCGAGGCACTAAAAAATGACTTTACTTATAGGGTGTCAAATGAGGTCATTATTAAAAGTATAATCTACGATCTGTTTGATGAGTGTTTTATTGCTCTGAACGAGGTATAACGATGTGTGATATAAAAAAAAGGCTTATGTTCAGCTCTAGTGATGATCCCTACTATATGTGCTTTTGGATATTAATAACACTAGATCGATTAGGAAAAAGAAATGGCAGCTATTTCAATGATAGTCGGAAGCTATTATTCATAATCTTGCTATTAAGTGACACTAAAACTTTTGACTCAATTATAAAATCAACAGAGTTTAATGCTTCTAAACAAGAAAAAGAAATACTATATGAATCATATAAAGATGGGGTAACTCAAATAACTAGATTTAATTCTCTTTTGATTACACTAGAAAAAAGGGGCTTAATCACGTTAAGGAAAAGTAAAAGCCTAGACACTTTAGATCTTACTTTAAACAAGGATGTAATTCCTAAAGAGTTTTTTAGTAAAAAAGAGTTTGGCAATGAATATGAAAAGATAAAAAAGTTAAAATCATCTGTTGAGCGAATAACAGCCCTTTCCTTAGATACGTTTATTGAAAGAGTTTATAAAAATAATGGTGTTAAAACATGGCATGTTTGAGAATAAATAAAATAAACTACTATGGAGACAAATATTATTTCGAATCAGAAGTATTCGATACTAATATAGTGCTCATAGAGGCTGACAATGGAACAGGAAAAACAACACTAAATAGTCTTATTTATTACTGTTTGGGAGGAAAAGTAACTCACTTTGATAGTAAGTCAGATGATCCTCACGAACAAATAGCATATGATAAAAATAATTATGCTGAATTATTTATCTCTATAAATAGTAAAAATTACTTACTACGTCGTCAAATCCAAAAAAATGAGATACTCGTAGCTGAGTACTTAGATGATGATGGTGTACCTTTTTTTAGTCCGGAAGTGGTTGCTGACACAACCCAAATATACAGAATTTTTAGAGCTCCCAATAGTAACGATAATATTTTCTCTGATTGGATACTTGATGAGCTGGGCATCGACGTTGTTAGCTTAGGCCAAGGTAATAGTACTTTTAAATTCAATTTTTCTGATTTACTAAGGCTGATTTATCACAATCAGTTACCTGACCCAAGCGGTATCTATAAGCCTTTAGACAACAAAACGAACTTTTTTACTGATTCTGAATTGATCAGAAAGGCTATTTTTGAGCTTTTACTTGGTAATCAGTTCTCAGAGCTTTATACAGGAATAACAAAAGAGAGAGAGGCTGATAAAGAATATCAAGTTGCTAAGAATGTATCTGAAGAGTACAGAAAACTCGTAGATAATTTAAATGAGCTATCGGGAAATAATGATATTTTAAATGTAGATGCCATTAGAGGTGAACTGAATGAAAAGGAGTCTCGTTTAAGTAAACTACTCTCAAAAAGAGAGCTGATAACAAAACAATCGTTACCTGAACCCTTACAGACTACTCAAATCGATATATTAAAAAATGAAATCTCGTTATTAGAGCAAGATATCATTGAAATGAAACGCTCAGAATATATTATTTTAAAAGAGATCGTTGATTTAAAAGAACTAATAAAACAAAGAGATCAAGATATAAAGAATATCGAGAAAATAATCCACACACATAATAACCTCTCTCTATTTAACTCTAAGACTTGTCCATATTGCTTAGAAGAAGTGGAAATAGATGAAAATCACTGTATTTGTGGGAATCCCGTTGATGAAATGAGGTTTGAGAGATTCACATATACATCAAATGAATATATAGATATTCTCAAATCCCGCGTTAAATCTAGAGAAACTATTGTTGTGGCTTACGAGGCATGTATTTTCGAGTTGAACGAACTAAAGCAAAAAATCAGGTGCTTCGCAGAAAAAGCGCATGGAATGAAAAACCTCCTTAATGAAAAAATAGAATCTTCAGGGCAGATTTCGCCCTCATCAAATCTAGAAGAAGTAGATTCTTTCATTTTTGAGTTGAAAGATGATATTTCAAAACTAAACCAAAGACTTACTATGGAGGAGAAACTCCTAGAGCTTATCAAAAAATCTGACGAACTTAAGGTGAGATTTGACAACGCTGCATCTCATAGAAAGCTACACGAATCAAAAGCTGAGCTTGATATGCAAGAGAAACTAAAACAGTTTAACAGTTTATACAACGAGCTCATGACTGAATCTTTGGACGAGTGTAGAACAGCAAAAATTAGCTCGGAAAACTATATGCCAATCATTAATGGGGGGACTTACAAGGAGGCTAGTTCAAAAGTCTCTATAAGATTAATGTACTATTTAACTTTTTTAAAAATGTCATTGAGTGACCCTTCAATAACATTCCCTAGATTCTTACTCGTTGACACACCGGAGACAGCCGGAATCGAAGAAGATAACCTCTTGGCATGTTTAGAAAAATTCAAAGGACTAAAGGGTTCGTATCAGATAATACTATCAACAGGTCTAGGAAAATATCCGAAGGAATTCCTAAAATATAGAAAGCTCTATCTACCAGATAAGAAAGCAAAGCTGCTTAAACTACGTGGATAGTTCAAATCAAACCACAATGACAGCCAAAAAACTGGAAGATGGTAATAAAAAACCTTGATTATGTGAGTGCTATCCGCAGTGAAATATATCTAGAGAAGTATTCCTTTTTCTTTATATTAATTAATCTGTACTAATGCCCAAACTATTTCAAGGAGCACGTTTCAGCTAGAATGACTTGGCTGGTGGCAAGCCACTACTTTGAGTGCATAGTCTCTGTGCGTTAAAAAGCAGTAGTGCTACCGGTCAAACGATGGTATTTTTTATTTAGGGTAGTAAATGTAATCTTACAGATAGAAATCGTCTTAAGTTTGTAACAATGGTCTGTCCAAAAACGAGTTTACTGACCGTTTGCTCACCACTCTTACCTGCCTAGCTAAGCCAGGTTGTTTAAATTCTATGCTCAGTATTAGTCAATTGACAGCTTTGTTTTTAATTTCTCTCACAGTGTTTACGGTTTTAAATACACTTGTTGTATAGATCTATTCGTGCGTAAAACCATGCAGATTCGTCCATAAAAAAGCCTAAAAGTGATTGCTCACCTTTAGGCTTAATAATATTTTTTAAAACACGTATAAATATTCTTTAAATACGTGTATCTCAGGTGTAGCTAAATTAGCTATTAATCATAATACATTTGATATTCACAAATTCGCGCATACCAAAGCCGCCGTGCTCTCGGCCGTAACCACTTTCTTTAACACCACCAAACGGTAGGTTGGGTTGGGCAAGGCCGTAACCGTTAATATTGATCATACCGGTATCAAAGTGCTTTTTAGCCAGTTCAATGGCTTTTTTCTCATCTTTAGAGAAAATACCACCGCCTAAACCATAGCGAGAGTCGTTGGCGATACGCATTGCATCGTCGTTGTCTTTTGCTTTAATGAGCGAGGCTACAGGGCCAAATAACTCGTCATCGTATGCTGGCATGCCCGGCGATAAATTATCAAGAATAGTCGGTGGGTAGTAGTAACCTGTTTGCGATGGTACTTCACCGCCTGTTACAACATTTGCACCTGCTTCAACAGATTGCATTACTTGGTCGTGAATTTTATCACGTAAATCTTCACGTGCCATTGGGCCTAGATCGGTATCTTCGGCCATTGGGTCGCCCATTTTTAATGCTTCAAATTGCGCTTTAATTTTTTCTTTAAAGTCATCATATAGTGATTCTACAACCACAAAGCGTTTTGCCGATACACAGGTTTCGCCGTTGTTGATCATGCGCCCTGTAACACAGGTTTCAACAGCAAGGTCTAAATCTGCATCATCAAGTACTAAGTAGGCATCGTTACTGCCAAGCTCAAGCACTGTTTTTTTAACGTATTTACCTGCTTCTTCAGCTACTTTTTTACCGGTAGCGTCACTGCCTGTAAATGTTACGCCACTGATTGCTTTATGTGAAATAAGTGCGCTGGCAGTTTTGCCATCAATAAGTAAGTTGCTAAAGCAATATTCAGGGAAGCCCGCTTGTTTAAACAGGGTATCGATTTTCTCTGCCATACCAAATACATTACCGGCATGTTTAAGTACGGTGGTGTTACCGGCCATAATGTTAGCTGCACTGTAACGAATTACTTGGTAAAGCGGGAAGTTCCAAGGCTGAATACCTAATAAAACGCCCGTTGGTTGGTAGCTAACAATAGCGCGGCCGCCATCCATATCGCGCTCTTCATCGCCAAGTACTTGTGGGCCGTTTTCGGCTGTATAACGACAAATACCTGCGCAAAGTTCAATTTCTTGAAAACCTTGCTCGTACACTTTACCCATTTCTTCGGTCATTAGCTTAGCAATGGCTTCTTTTTGCTCTTCAAATAAAGAGGCTAGTTTATTTAAATACTTAGCACGCTCGGTAAATGAGGTTTGGCGCCATTTTAAATATGTTTCGTGAGATTTTTCTACTACTTGCTCAGCTTCCTCTTGAGAAAGCAGCGTGTAGGTATCAATGGTTTGTTCAGTTGCGGGGTTGATTGTTTTAACTGTGTTACTCATTTTTATCTCCTTACAAATTAGTTATCAGTAAGGGTGCAAACACAAAGCCAGTTTGTTTTATAAAGTAAAATAGGGTTTAAGTTATTGAATAGTGGTCGCTTTAAATTTAATTATGGGATGTAAATAAAAAGCGAGTGATGAGCAAGCAGTAAAAAATACTGCTTTATGCAAATTTTACAGCCTTAGTTAAACAGTTGCTGTGCTATTTGTTTAAGTAGGTAAGTTTCTCGAATGATAGACAGCCCTTGTTTTTTGCTAAGGCTCATTGTGCGCTCGTTGTGTGCAATGGCGTCGTATATATTGACCCATTTAGGCGTCATACCATTTTGTTGCTCGTAATGTTCAAGCTGTGCTTTGCCAAGCTCTTTGTCTGTATCGCATAAATAGCAATACGACTGTATGTGTATAATATCAAAGTCGTCTTTGTACCAAGGGCGGTACTCTTCGTATAACCCAAAGGGTTTAATAACCTGTATATTTTGCGCGCCAGTTTCTTCGCTAAGCTCTCTTATTAACCCTTGCTCTAGGGTTTCACCTTCATCTACACCGCCGCCGGGTAAACTGTAGTCTTCGTAGCGATTGGTATACATTAATAAAATGTGTGCATCTTTAATCACAATGGCGCGGCCTGTGCGGCGGGTAAATTGAGTGCCTTGGTTTAAATTTATGCCAGGGTGGACCATTGTTTTTAATAATTGCATTTTGTCTCCTTTTTAAAAGCAAAATTATATCAGCTGGTATACTTAGGCGAGTAGTAAAAATAATTCTAATTATTTTTAAAAATTATGATCGGTATGGCTTAAGTTTACGTACATACTCGGTTGTTAAAATTAAACGTTAAAAGACTCAATAGTTTAATCATTTTTAAGAGATTCTAGTAGCCCCTTTTATTTGCAAAATAGGGTGCGTAGAATAAGAAGAAAAGCATAGGGATTTATCATGTTAAACATACTTTTAGTCGATGATGACGTTGAATTTAGTGACGTTGTTTGCCACATTGTCGAATTCCTCGGGCACAACATTTGTACTGCAACTAGCTTAAAAGAAGCACATCAATGGTTTGAAAATAATACCTTTGATCACGTATTACTCGATTTTATGCTGCCAGATGGCAGTGGTCTTCATTTACTCGATCATTTAAAAATGATTGGGCAGTCTCCAAAAGTGACGCTTATTTCTGGCCACCCTTCAGTAAAAGGGATTTTGGCAGACATGTGTGAGCAAGATGTTGGGCATTTATTAAAGCCGCTGCAACGCGAAGACCTAGAGCTGGTATTAAACGGCCCTAAAAAAACAGCTAAAAAAGCTAAAGTTCCGGCTATTACTCGCCATTTTAATAGTTTAATTGGTGAATCAGAGCCAATGCAAAAGCTTTACACCATGATAGAGCGCGTAGCTAAAACCAATGCTAACGTGATGCTAATGGGGGAAAGCGGTGCCGGTAAAGAAGTGGTCGCCCAAGCAATTCATAACGCAAGCCAATGCGAAGGCCCTTTAGTGGCGAGCAACTGTGGTGCTTTGTCTAAAGAATTAATAGGTAGTGAGTTATTTGGCCATGAAAAAGGGGCTTTTACAGGTGCAATTGCCCGTAAAGAAGGGGTGTTTGAGCAAGCAGATGGCGGTACGTTATTTTTAGATGAAGTAACCGAAATGCCTATAGATATGCAGCCAAACTTACTGCGTGTGCTTGAGACTAAAAAAGTAACACGTGTAGGCGGCAATCGTGAATTGCCTATAAACTGCCGCGTTATTTCTGCGACTAACCGTTCGCTGACCGACTTAGCGCAAAACAATATTATTCGTGAAGATATTTACTTTAGGCTTGCGGTTTTCCCCATTGATATACCTGCGCTGCGAGAGCGAAAAGAAGATATTCCACTGCTTGCGAAAGCCTTTTTAGAGCAACTTAACGATGAAAATGGCACTTCGTTTTATTGGCACAACGAGCAGCTAAAAGAACTACAGCAATACGAGTGGCCAGGCAATGTGCGTGAACTTCGCCACGCTATCCATCGCGCCTTTATTATGAGCGACCCACAATCGAGCGAAATTACACTTCCGGATAACTTAGAGTCGCCGTTTTCGCGTGTAAATACGCAAGTGGCCGATAACCATGTTTCGGCAGGGCAAACCATTGAAGAAGTCGAAAAAGAGTTAATCCACGCCACGCTAGATAAGGTGCAAGGTAATAAAACGCTAGCTGCGCAAATGCTAGGGATAAGTACAAAAACATTGTATAACCGATTAAACGCATACGGCGGAATTGGAGAATATAAATAACCTGAACTCTGAATAATAAACCTATCTCTAGCAGCTATTTTCAACGTTAACTGCGTTTAACTTGCTTGCAATAGGCCAGCTATTGACGCGTAAATTCACCTTGTTTTCATTAAAATATCTGGCTAGAGAAAAGAATTTGGTTATCACTATAATTTAATATTTTAGTAAGTCTCTTAACCAGAGTTCAGGTTAAACAAGTATAGGAATTAATATGAGTGATGAAAAAGAAGTTAATACGCTAAATAAATTGGTACATGATGCGAGAGCTCCACTGAATAGAATTTCTATGAATGCAGAGCTCATTAAACTGGTATTAGAAAACGATATGCCAAAAGACAAAGCGTTAGCAGCACTCGATAAAATAATTTCAAACTGTCAGCAATGTAGCGAAAGCTTGCAAAACATTACTGATTTTAATAACAAGTAATCATTTAAAATTAGGTATTTACACATAATGAGTAAGCAAAAGCAGCAGGGTAAAACGAATATAACGTGGGCCGCTTTTATTGCAATAGTACTGTGCATTGTTGTTGGCAATGCAGTTTTGGCATTAAGTACTATTCAGGGATTAACGCAAACGCAAAAAAGCTTGGATAACACCAGCTTATTAGCCGATGCTATTGAGCGTCTTCACTTATCAATTGTGCAGGCAGAGTCTGGCCAACGCGGCTATTTACTCACCGAAGAAGAAGACTACTTAATACCTTATTACGATGCGATAGGGCAAATAGAATCGCAAAAGGAGCATGTAAAGTCTTTACACTCTGAAATTGATGGCCAAGCTGAGCGAATTGCTGAGCTATTAGTGTTAACAGAAGCTAAAATTAAAGAGCTTAAACAAACGGTTAAGCTGGCTACTAATGACAAAGAGCGCCGTGCGCTATATGTATTAAATACGCACAGAGGGCGAGAGCTGTACAAAGATATTCGCGTTAAAGTTAATGATATTCAAGACCGAGAATTACTGTTTAAGGTGAGCCATTTTTCTAAGCTGGCACAAATAAAAAATGAAGCAAAAATCACCTTTGCTATTACAGCGGTTACCAGTGCGCTTTTAATAATAGGTATGTTTTTATTAACACGCCTAAATTTAAGAAACGCGGCTAAATACCGTGAGGAGCTTGAAAGACAAAACGAAACACTTGCAACAAAAGTGTCTGAGCGCACTCAAGAGCTGACCTTATATTCAGATGAGCTGAGCCGCTCAAACCGTGAGCTTGAAGAGTTTGCGTTTGTTGCCAGCCATGATTTACAAGAACCACTTCGAAAAATTCAAGCATTTAGTGACCGCCTAGAAACAATGTTTAAAGATGAGCTGGGCGAAAAAGGCATAGATTACATAGGCCGCATGAAAAATGCAGCGCAACGTATGTCTAACCTTATTAACGACTTGCTAGAGTTTTCGCGGGTAACAACGCGAGGTAAAGACTTTGATGACACTGACTTAAAAGGCGTAGTTAACGATATTTTAAGTGATTTAGAAGTTGCCATTAAAGAAAGCAATGCGCACGTAGAGGTGGGCGAACTACCGGTTATACAAGCCGATAAAAGCCAAATGCAGCAGTTGTTTTTAAACTTACTGTCTAACGCTGTTAAGTTTAGAAAACCAGGTGTTGAGCCACACATAAGCGTAATGTACGAGCACAAAGACGAGTTTAGTGAAGAGCACAACGAAAAAGTGGGTTGGCAAATTATTACCATAAAAGATAATGGTATTGGTTTCTCACAAGAGTATGCTGATAAAATATTTGTACCATTTCAGCGCCTGCATGGGCGTTCGGAATATAAAGGCACAGGGATTGGGCTTTCAGTTTGTAGGCGTATAGTTGAGCGGCATGGTGGGATAATTACCGCTCATAGTAAAGACGGTGAAGGGGCAACCTTCATAATAAAATTACCTGTGGAAACAACGCTTTTCACACTTCAAGGAGAGGCTTAGATGCCGTATTCAAAAGTGAAACCTATTACAATATTAATGGCAGATGATGACGAGGATGATCGCCTACTCACGCAAGATGCGCTAGCCGAAAGCCGTGTATTAAACGAGCTGCATTTTGTGGAAGATGGGGTTGAATTATTAGAGTACTTAGAGCGCAAGGGTAAGTTTGAAGATAAAAATTCATCGCCACGCCCAGGGTTGATTTTGCTTGATTTAAATATGCCACGTATGGATGGCCGTGAAGCACTTGAGGCCATTAAGGCAAACCCAAACCTTAAAGGCATACCGGTTGTTATTTTAACCACTTCTAAGCAAGAAGAAGACATGGTTAAAGGCTATAACTTAGGAGCGGCCTCTTATATTACTAAACCGGTAACGTTTGATGGCTTGGTTGATTTAATGAAAACCCTAGGAAAATATTGGGTAGAATTTGTAGAGCTGCCGACAACGTTTAACGACTAAATAAGTAGCAACATTAAGCCCCTAATTAGGGGCTTATTAAATGCAATTAAAAGGAGGTAGTATGTTAGATAAAGTGACTCGCTTACTTTTAGTAGAAGACGATGAAGATGATTACATTCTCACTTGCGACTACTTAGATCAGTTAGATTCACATACATTTGACATAGAATGGATAAGCTCTCCTGAGCAAGCAATAAGCATTTTAAGTAAAAACGATCACGATATTTGTTTGCTTGATTATCGATTAGGCGCCTCAAATGGGCTAAGTGTATTAAAAAAGGCCATTGCTAATGGGTTTAGCGGGCCAATTATTATGCTTACGGGGCAATCTAATGATGAATTAGACTCTGCAGCACTTGATGCCGGCGCGGTAGATTACCTTATAAAAACAGAAATGAGTTCGAGCCGGTTTGCTCGCGCTATACGTTATGCTTTAGCGCGTAAAGATGTTGAAGGCGAGCGAGTAGAGCGTTTAAAAGCCGAGGCAGAGAACCGCTCAAAAGACAGATTTTTAGCCCACTTAAGCCACGAATTACGTACCCCGCTTTCATCTATATTAGGTTACACAGAGTTACTGCTGCAAAGCGACTTTAGCAAACAGGCCGAAAACGAATTAGGGGTTATTTACCGAAACGGTAAGCACTTGCTGAGCTTGTTAAACGACGTGCTCGATTTATCTAAAATTGCTGCCGACAAATTAGAGCTCACCTTAAGTGAAGTAAACTTAGATAGCATGCTGGCTGATGTTTACACCTTAATGCGTGTATCTGTGCTTGATAAAGGCTTAAACCTTCGCTTTGAGTCTCTACAGCCCTTACCTCTTATTGTGAGAGTAGATGCCACCCGCGTACGCCAAATACTCATTAACTTAATCAATAATGCGGTTAAATTTACCGAAAAGGGCGAAATAGTGGTTAGTGCCTGGACCGAGTGGGTTGAAGGCCAAGAAATGCTATTTTTTAGTATTAAAGATTCAGGCATGGGGATTGCCCCTGAAAAACAAGCATTAATTTTTAAACCCTTTGAGCAAATAGCCGATGTAGAATCGCGCTCTGTTGGCGGAGCAGGCTTAGGCCTTGCGATTTGTGCCGAGCTATTAGCGCGTATGCACGGCAGTATCGACTTAACCTCTAGAATGGGCGAAGGCTCTACTTTTACTATTTCGGTGTACCCAGGCGATATTAGTGAAGTAGAACGCCAAGTATTAAATTTTAGTAGTGGCTCGCAACTACAGACAAAATCAGCCCCCTGTAAAGTGACAGGCCGCGTATTAGTGGTTGATGATTTGCGCGATTTACGCATGCTAGTAGGTCATATGATCAGTACCTGTGGCGCACGCGTGGACTACGCCGAACATGGCCAGCAAGCGCTTGAAAAAGTAAGAATTGCCGAGGCGTATCGCTCACCTTACGACATTATTTTTATTGATATACATATGCCTGTAATGGGCGGTAAAGAAGCGACAATAGAGCTTAGAAAAATGGGCTACACAGGCCCAATTATTGCGCTTACTGCCGCCACTATGAAAGGTATACATGAAGAACTTGCAGCCCTTGGCTTTAACGATGTAATACCAAAGCCCGTTGATAGCTCTTCTTTGTATCAATGCTTACAAGATTACTTAGTATCGCCAGAGCATGCGCCTCAAGCTAAAAACATTCACAGCGACAAAGCTGTAATAGAGAAAAAACAGCGCTTTTTATTGGTTGAGGACGACCAAGATGCAGCGCAAATTACGCAGTTGTTGCTAGAAAGTTTAGGGGTAGAAACCGTTATTACCTCAACGTGTGCACAGTGTTTACAAACCCTCAATCATGACCAACAATTTAATAAGGTATTGCTCGATATGCACTTACCTGACGGGCGTGGTGTAGATTTAGGTAAACAAATTAACGAACGTTACCCTGACTTAAGCTTAGTGATTGTTAGTGGTGCAGAGCCCGATCCTAAGCAGATCAAAGATTTAAATATTAATCATGTACTTTTGAAACCGATTAACCTGAGCTTATTAGAAACCTTGATCAGCTCGTAATTTAGAAGTTATTTTATGCAGTCGATAAAACTAGAAAGTGAGATATTAGCGCCCTCGAAAATAGTGTGTGTTGGGCGTAATTACACCGCGCATATTGCCGAGCTTAATAATGAGCTACCAGATCAAATGGTATTGTTTAATAAACCAAATAGTGCCATAACGGATACCTTATTTACTACGCATAATAACGACACGCTGCATTATGAAACCGAGCTGTGTTTTGTTATTAAAAATAATGAGTTGGCAGGTGTAGGTTTAGGGTTAGATTTAACTAAACGTACTGTGCAAAGTAAGCTTAAAAATAAAGGGTTACCGTGGGAGCGCGCCAAGGCGTTTAACGGCTCGGTATTATTAACGCCCTTTGTAGCTATAGCGGATGCTGAGCAGGCGTTTACGTTTGAGCTTAAAATTAACGATAACGTTATTCAGCAAGGCGATACGCAATTTATGATACATAAGCCTAAAGATATTTTAAGTGAAATTAATGAGTTTATGCACTTAGAAAATGGCGATGTAATAATGACAGGAACGCCTGCAGGCGTAGGGGAAGTGCCTGCAAACAGCGTATTTACAGTAAGCTTGTATGCTAATTCGACCTGCTTGTTATCGCAGAGCTGGCAGGCGCAATAGGATTAAGTATTTGCTGTTGGTAATGCTTAGTAAACTGCGGAAAACTTTGCTCTAACCAAAAGCGCTGACTATTTATATAAGCAGGCGATTGCAATACCTGCTTATGTAGCGCTTTATTTATTTTATTAAGCGCCTTGGTAGCAAAATCATTCGGTGCCCTTACAGCACACCCTATAGCCCCTAAAACAAACTCTCTGGGGTCTTCTTCAATTGGCAAACTGACTATATTTTTAAATTTACTGTGATTGACAAAATAATCCCCCATAAACGGGTAGTCTATTGTGTAATCTAAAAAGCCGCGACTTAAGCGAGCAATAACAGCTTGGCTTTCATTTTCGCTGCTCCAGCTTAGCGATGCTTTATGATACACCGTGGTGTTTTCGATTATTTTATTAATTTTTGAAGTAAACTTGCGCGCCGCGGCTTGACCATATACATATTGCTCGTCTGACAATAAATGTATAAGTTTAATAGGGCTGCCATGCTTAGCGTGTATTTCTGGAGCAAGTTTTTGAGTGGTTAAAACCGAAAAAGGCGGGTAAACCGTGGTGGGGGTAGAAAACTGTAACACCCCATTGGCTGTTTTTTTATGAATAACACACGGAAAACATACATTATCGCCTTCATTTAAGTGCTTATTAATTCGCTCTTGCGGCACGATTAGTCGTGTATGTTTTACATCATCAATGCTGTTAATTAGTTGCTCGGTGAGGTTGTCGCAAATACCACCTTGCGGCGCATGCGAATCTTTATCCATATGAAACGGGGGCGTGTAACTTTGTAACCATACAATTTCTTTAATTGGATGAGTATTGTCAGCGTACCCGTAACGCATTAAAGCACCTAGTACACCAAAGAATAAAATTACATTTCTAAGCATAACTCACTAAAAACAATCATTTTAAGGTAACTTTAGTATAGTTTTACTTTGTATATGTTCAAATATAAGAGGGAAATAGGCAGTAAAAAAACTGCCTATTATTTTGGTTTAATATGGCTGCGGGTAATCTTTAAAAATAGTGCCAATTTCAGTTAGAGTGTTGTCGCTTAAAGTTATGCTAAAAGCGTCAATGTCTTCTTTTAATTGGGCCATGCTGGTCGCACCAATAATTGACGAGGTAACGCCATCGACTTGATTACACCAAGCAAGTGCCAATTGGGCTGGGGTTATACCGCTTGCATGTGCAAGCTCTACATAACGCTGCGTGGCTTTTTGCGCGTTAGGGGTATCTCTAAAAATGCCATTGCGCTGCATAAATGTCCAACGCGAGCCCGCTGGGCGCGCGCCGTTTAGGTATTTACCCGTTAGCAAGCCAGCAGCAAGCGGCGACCAAGGTAAATAAGCAATATCTTCATGGATACACTGCTCAATTAAGTAGGGCCAATCTTTAGCGTGCGCTAGGCTAAACTCGTTCTGAATAGACACCATACGCGGTAAGTTATGCGCTTTTGCTAAATTTAAAAATTGGCTAATGCCCCATGGGGTGTCATCTGAAAGGCCACAATATTTTATTTTTCCGGCTTTAACACACTCATCAAGGCCCTCTAAAATATCAAGCATACCCGCTTGTTGTTGCTCAGTATCTACGTCACTAAAAGTGAGTTTACCTGGCCACTGCCTGCCAAAGTGTGGGGTAGAGCGATTAGGCCAATGCAATTGGTATAAATCTATGTAGTCGGTTTGTAGGCGTTTAAGCGAGTTATCTACGGCCTCAATGACAGCGCTGCGTGTTATATCGCCGCCATCTCGTACCCACGACAAGCCATTGCCTGCAATTTTACTCGCCAATACAATATCACTGCGCTTTTGCGTATTGCGACTTAGCCAGTTACCTATAATTTGCTCTGTTTTACCGTAGGTCTCTGGTGAAGGAGGAACGGCATACATTTCGGCAGTATCTATAAAATTAACGCCTTGTGCCAAGGCATAAGCTATTTGCTCATCGGCGTCTTGTTGGGTATTTTGTTTACCCCAAGTCATGCTGCCTAAGCATACTCTAGAAACATCAACACCGCTGCTGCCTAACGGACTGTATTGCATTTAAAATCCTTAAATTATGTAAGATCTTGAGAGTGGATAATTAATACCAATTCGCAATAAACCTACTTAAGCGAATTGGTGTAGTGCCGATAGTAATAGCTCTGAAATCGCCGCTTTTTGTCCTGTTTTAAAGTCAAACATAACAACTTGAGAATAGCCTGTGGTAGTAATAGCTTGCTGAGCATGGCTAAACACAGAGTAATTCATCATAAAACGGTCGCTTTTTATATCTGAAATAGTAATACCTACGGTTAAGGTATCAGGGAAGGTCACTGGACGTTTATAGCGAATATTGTTTTCACTAATCACCGGGCCTATTCCACCTGGTTTTATCGTATCAAACTGATTTATTTTATTTAGAAAATCGATACGCGCAATTTCAAAATAACGCAAGTACACCACGTTGTTAACATGTTGTAGGGCGTCCATATCGGCCCATGCTACGGTGATATCGGTATGAATAGGGTGCTGATCTTTGAACCTTTGCATGTATGTGTACTCTTAGTTTTAAATGAATGAGGTTATCAATATGGTGTTTGTAGCTCAAGACAATAAATGCCATGTTTTTTTATAAGATGATTGTACCTATTTATTTTTAGGACTACAGTTAAATAACACAGACAACACACACACGAGAACACACATGCAAAATATAATTAATTGGGCTTTAGCCAGTTTAGTTTTTATAGCGTCTTTTGCTTGCTATGCAATGGGTAATGCCTCCGGCGGCATAATGCTTTTAGCTGCGGGGTTTTTATTGGAGTTTGTTTTTTGGCTACATTGCTTTAAAAAATCAAAGCGCTTTAAGCAGCCGTTTTAAAAAAGCGGTTTAAAGCTTGCACGGTTTAACGCGCTACACCTAGTCGCGCTTTAACTTTAGCAAGTTAAACAGGCTTTAATAGACTTGCTTAATGAAAGTGAATCCTTAATAATGGCTGTATAAATAAACAGTTGTTATGTGGTGATGAAAAAGTTTATTCATATCGACATGGACTGCTTTTATGCAGCGGTTGAAATGCGCGATAACCCCAAACTTGCCAGTGTGCCTTTAGCGATTGGTGGCAATAGCCGTCGTGGCGTGCTCTCTACAGCAAATTATATAGCGCGCGAATATGGTGTTCGCTCGGCTATGTCTAACTACCACGCTAAGCAATTATGCCCCGATTTAGTTATTGTGCCTGGGCGCATGGCGGTTTATAAAGAAATTTCTAACCAAATACGTGCTGTATTTAAACGCTATACCGACCAAATAGAGCCGCTGTCGCTTGATGAAGCTTACCTAGATGTAACCAACAGCACCGCATGCAAAGGCAGCGCAACGCTTATTGCTCAGCAAATTAGAGCAGATATTTATAACGATACCGGCCTTACTGCCTCTGCCGGAGTTGCCCCCATTAAGTTTATTGCCAAAATAGCCAGTGACGAAAATAAACCCAATGGCCAATTTGTGGTTTTACCGGATGAAGTTGATGCATTTTTAAATAATTTACCGCTGGGTAAAATCCCTGGTGTGGGCAAAGTAACCCTCGAAAAGCTTAATTTAAAGGGGTTATACACAGGTAAAGACGTTCGCGAGAAAGGCGTTAATTGGATGCAGCAGCATGTGGGGAATTTTGGTGTATCGCTTTATCAAAAATGTGCTGGCGAATATATTGGTAAAGTAACCACTGAGCGAGTGCGTAAATCCCTTAGTGTTGAACACACCTATGAATACAATAAAAATAGCTTACAAGAATGCTTAGATCAGTTACCTAAATTACTCGAAGAGCTAACAGCGCGCCTTAATAAGCAACAGCTGCAAAATCGTATTAATAAGCTAAGTGTAAAAGTGAAGTTTGCAAACTTTGTTGTTACCTCAGCTGATCAAGCTCATCATCAATTAAATACTGCTATTTTTACTGAATTACTCTCTAAGGCGTATCAACGCGGGATGCAGCAACCAGTGCGTTTATTAGGTATTGGAGTGGGTGTTAAAAATGAACCTAATTTAAATCTGCAACTGAGTATTCTTGATTAACTACACGCTTTTTTGCAATTTAGAGTGCTTTAGCACAGTAATTTAAACGTGGTATAAGCAGGGGCTGCCTTTACTAAAAACTATATAGTGGTTGTTAATTTCTTCTTAAAACATGGAGTCACTTTAGTTTGCTGTAAAACCAAGTTGCCAGATTAAAATGAGCTGATCGCAGTTGGCTGGTTTTGTGTTTTTATATCAACGATAATAGCCCCTTATGTTTTCTAACAGGAGTTTTACTTATGGCATATCCTCAAGCGATAGCTGCACAATCACTTAGTGCAAGCTTTGACTCATTTTCTCACGATGCACTTATTATAATTAGTGATGACTTTTCTCAATTAGCCAATAACTCATTAAGTGATGCTATCGAATCACACGCTAAAGTAGATTCTCGTATTGGTAAACAAGTTACGTTTTTAGTGGTTGATAATGTACGCGTTGTTTTAGCGCCTACGGGGCCGCTTAACCGCGATTACGATGATGTAAGACGCTACTTTGATGCCGTTAAACTAGCGATTAACGAAGCAAAAGCCGCGGGCAGTGTAAACCCTGCTATTTACTTACCTAAATTACATACAGATGCGCGTTACCAGCATGCATTAGAAGTGGCGTATTTAGGCGCGTGCCAAGCATTATGGCAGCCTCTTGAAGCGCGCGAATACCACGGCGAAAGCATTGAGCCTATTACGCAAATAGGTTTAATAGATGCAAATGAGCAAACGGTTAAAGCTGTAAATGCAATTGCAGCAGGGCAATATGCGGCACGTGATTTATGTGGTACTGAGCCTGAACGTATGGCGCCACCACGTTTTGCTGATTACTGTGTTGAGCTTTTTAAAGGCTCTAAAGTAGCGGTTGATGTGATTGACGATATTAACACGATAGATAAAAACTACCCTATGCTTAGCACTGTTGCGCGCGCATCTTATGCGGTTGAGCGCCATCATCCACGTGTTGTTAAGCTAGAATACGTGCCAGAAGGTGAAGTAACGCGCACGCTAATGTTTGTTGGTAAAGGCTTAGTATACGATACCGGCGGCGCCGATTTAAAAGTAGGCGGTTACATGGCGGGAATGAGCCGCGATAAAGGTGGGGCTGCATCCGTTGCGGGCTTTATGAAAGCCGTGGCAGATTACCAACCTAAAGGCGTTAAAGTTATTTCTTACTTAGCTGTGGTCCGTAATTCAATTGGCTCAGATTGTTTTGTACCAGATGAAATTATCACTAGCCGTGAAGGCGTACGTGTACGCATTGGTAACACCGATGCAGAAGGGCGTTTAGCTATGGGTGACCTACTTAGCGAAATGAAAGATGTCGCCAAAGGCGAAGTTAACCCAACATTGTTCACCGTAGCAACCCTTACAGGCCATGCGGCACGTGCTATGGGCCCTTACGGAGCGTATGTTGAAAACGGACCAGCGCGTAGCGCTAATACCTCTCGTCAAATAGCGGATTGTGGTGATTTATGGGCAGATGCAGCTGAGGTTTCTCGCTCTCGCCGTGAAGATTACGACTTTATCAAACCGCGTACTCTTGCTGATGATGTTTTATCAAGCAATAATGCGGCCTCTGCTGTTACAGCCCGTGGGCATCAATTCCCTATGGCGTTTTTAGCCGTTGTTGGTGGGCTTGATAAACACGGTAACGACTCTGAGCAGCCGCTTCCTTATGTACATATGGATATTGCTGGTAGTGGTGTCGAAGGCGGTGATTGGCAGCACGGCAAGCCAACCGCAGCATCAGTAACCAGCTTATTTGCACGCTACTGTATGTAATACCAATCCACAATAATACTTAATCATTTTTCGGGGCTAAACGTGTCGCTATCTGTGTTAAAAAATTCTCATTTAGAACAACTAAATAGCAAATTTTTTGCCTAGCCATCAACACGTTTTTCCATCCTAAAAATAGATCTCTTAATTATGCGAAATGGTATAAGCTAAAAACGCTTATGTAATAAAAAGCCCTGTTAATTCAGGGCTTTTGTTTTTTAATTATTTTAATTTAAAGCGATTAACCACGCTCGAAAGCCCTTGGCTACTTTGTTTAAGGTTATCGCTGGCATCGGTAAGTTGCTTTGTATTATTTAGTGATTGCTCGGTTGATTGAGATAGCTCGTTAATACGTAAATTAACCTCGTCAGCAGCTTGTGTTTGCTGCTCGGTGGCACGGGCTATTTGGCTGTTCATGTCGGTAATTATTGATACCAGCCTTTCTATTTCATTGAGCGATGTATCTGCAGATGAAACCTGCTCTACCGTCGTCACCGACAGTGCTTGGCTTGATTTTACCGCCTCTACTGCCGCTTTAGCGCCTTCTTGTAATTTAGTGATCATGGCTTGAATTTCATCTGTGCTTTGCCCAGTTCTGCTGGCTAATGTGCGCACTTCATCGGCAACAACTGCAAACCCTCTGCCGTGCTCTCCTGCACGAGCCGCCTCTATAGCAGCGTTGAGAGCAAGTAAGTTTGTTTGCTCCGATATACTTCTGATCACATCAAGCACAGAGCCTATATTGTTACTTTCGTTTGCTAAATCTTCAGTTACTTGGCTCACTGTTTCTATATTACTTGAAAGTGTTTCTATGGCGGTAATGGTATTCGCTACCACGTTTTTACCGGTTGAGGCATTGTGCGCTGCATCATTGGCTGCTTGTTCAGCGGCGTCGGCATTGCGACTCACATCATGAATTTGGTGCGTCATTTGCTCCATGGCGGCGGCTACTTGTGTGGAGCTGTCGTTTTGTAGCTCAATGAAGGAATGGCTTGTTCTACTTGACTCATCCACCGTGTGAGCGTGTCTGCTTACATCATCTGCACTGTGCGATACATGTACTAACGACTCGCGCATTTTTAAAACAAATAAATTAAAAGAGCGTGACAGCTCTGATATTTCATCATTGCCCGATTCGTTTAGCGTACGTGTTAAGTCACCTTCACCTTGCGATATGTTTTTCATCATGTCTGCGGCAAGACGAGTAGGCGTGAGTATACTTTTACCAATAAAGTAACTTAATAAAATGACAGCAATAATCATAACTAAGGCGCTAATTATGATGAGATTACGCTGCTCGCTAAATGCTTCATCTATTGAATCTAGGTATACGCCTGAGCCAATAATCCATTGCCACGGGCTAAAGCCTTTTACAAATGCGACCTTATCTACCGGCTGATCTTTTCCTGGTTTTGGCCATTTATAAGGAATAAAGCCTTCTTTTTGTTGTTTTACAATGTTCACCATTTCTACAAAAAGTGCTTTGCCATCGGGGTCTTTATTATTACTTAAGTCTTTACCGTTAAGCGCAGGCTTTATTGGATGCATTACCATTTGGGGCTGGTAGTTGTTTACCCAAAAGTAATTTGTTTTGTCATAGCGCAGCGCTTTTATAGCGGCCAGTGCTTGTGATTGAGCCTGCGCTTGTGTGAGTGTATTGTTTTGTTCAAGCTGGTGGTAATGCTCAATAATACTGTATGCCGTTTCTACTACATTTTGGGTTTTTAGATATTGCTCGTTTTTGAGTGAGCTATATTGATGAGTTAGGCTAGATATACTAAGTACTATTAGGCCAAATACAACAATGGCTATTAACAGTAAAAAACGCTGGAAAATACTGAAACTACGTAGGTTAAGCATTTATTTGTCCTCAATTAGTGTACGCCTTAGCGCATAGAATAAGCGTAGCTAAAAAAAGCGTTTAATCTAGGCTTACTAACTTATTAAGACAAAAAAAAGGCTGATTTTTCAATCAGCCTTTAGTCTATTTAGTCGTCATATGATTATTTAACATCAAAATGTCGATTAAAGAAGTTTGTGATGGTTTGGTGTAAATGTGTTTGCACCTGTTTACCGCGTAAGCTGTGTTTTGAGCCTGGGTAGGTCATCATTTCAAACTGTTTTTCGTTATCTTGTAGTTGTTTAAATAATTTAGTGGCGTGGGTAAATAACACGTTGTCATCGGCCATGCCATGGTAAATCATTAACGGGCCTTTTAAGCCATCAGCGTATGGGAATACGGCGCTGTCTTCGTAGCCTTTGGCATTGGTTTTTGGATGGCCAAGGTAGCGCTCAGTGTAATGGGTGTCGTAAAGTGCCCAGTCAGTAACTGGAGCACCTGATACACCGGCTTGAAAGTAATCGCCCGCTTTAAACATGGTCATTAGGGCCATGTATCCGCCATAACTGTGGCCATAAATACCAATGCGTTGTGGGTCTACGTAATCAAGCGTGCGTAAAAACTCAACGCCTTTAATTTGATCTGCTACTTCTACAACACCTAAGTGTTTGTAAATAGCGTCTTCAAACTTTTTACCACGGTTGTATGAGCCTCGGTTATCGAGCTGAAAAATAACATAGCCTTGTTGCGCCATGTATTGAAAGTACAAGTTTTTGCTGCGCCAGCTATTTGTTACGCGTTGAGCATGCGGGCCGCCGTATACATTAACAATTACTGGGTGCTTTTTACCGTCTGCAATATTACTTGGTTTAAACAAGCGGTAATGCATTACTTGACCATCTTCTGCTTTAATTGTGCCGTACTCTGGAGTTGCTAAATCACTTAAATAAGGTGTTAATGGGTGGCTATCATCAAGCTTATTTTGTTCAAGCCATGTGATAAATTCGCCATTTACTTTACGTAGTGCCGCCGAGTTAGGCTTGTTTACCGATGAGCTATTATCAATAAACGTTTTGCTGTCTTTAGCCATTACCACTTTGTGGTATTGGCCTTGTTCGGTGATGCGCTTAATATTGCCTTTTTTAAACAGTGGTGCGCTGTATAAATGGCTTTCAAGCGGGGTGTCTTTACGTCCTGCAAAGTACACTATGCCTTTTTTCTCATCCACGCCTTTTAAGCTATCAACAACCCAGTCTCCTGAAGTGATTTGTCGAATTAGCTGGCCATTAGTGCGGTACAAATAAAGGTGTTTAAAACCATCGCGCTCAGAAGCCCATACAAAATGCTTTTTGTCTTTTAAGAAATGCAGATCAAAGTTTAAATTGATCCACGTATCGCTGTTTTCTGTTAGCGCTACTTTTTGCGTTTTAGTATCGCTATTGTAAAAACGTAGTTCTAACTTATGTTGTGAGCGGTTTTGCCATTGATACGAAAGGGTAGTGCTGTCTTTTAGCCATTTAGCACGTGCAATGTAAATGTCTTTATCGTCGCCTAAATCAACCCAGTCAACGTTTTGATTATTTAAAGACACAACGCCCAGTTGTATTTCAACGTTGTCGGTGCCTGTAAATGGGTAACGTTGATTAAATAGCTTTACTTCGTCTGCATAAATTTCGTTACGGATAGCTTCTTTTACTGGGGTTTCATCTACGCGAGTGAATGCAATTTTAGATTCATCGCCAGCCCACCAGTAGCCAGTCATACGGCTCATTTCTTCTTGTGCTACAAATTCAGCCATGCCGTTTTTAATAACGCCGCCGCCATCTTTGCTCAGTTGTATTTCTTTACCTGAATCAAGTGCTAAAGCGTAAAGGTTTTGCTCGCGAATAAACGATACATAGTTACCTTTAGGAGAAAAACGGGCATCGGTTTCAAACGCTTCTGTATTGGTAAGTTTTTTACTTTTACCAGATGCAAGCTCGTAATAATACAGGTCACCATTGAGTGGGAATAACAGAGCTTTGCCGTCTTTAGACCATTTGTACTCTAAAATACCTTTACCAAAAATACGTTGGCGTTCGCGGCGTGCTTTTTCCTCATCAGAGAGGTTTTCTGGGCCTGAAAACAGCTTTGCAGAATCAACCAGTATTCTGTTGGTGTTATCTTTTAAGTTGTATTCCCATAAATCATAACGGTTGTAGTCATCGGTTTTACCTTGCAGGTAAGTTACGCGGCTACCGTCTGGTGAAAACTTAAGTTGTACGGGAGCTTTACCCGACAAGCTCGGATCATCAAAAATACGCTCTAGCGATAATGGTTTTGCTTGTACGCTTAGTGCGCCAACAGCTAGCGGTAGTGCGAGGGTTAAGTGTTTTATTTTTTTTAGCACAAGGTTGCCTTAGCTTATTATAAATATTGTATTAAATGGTAAAGCTAAGCGTGTGCAACTGCAAATAAATGCTATAAAGTGGCCATTATTAAAGACTAACTAGGATGTGACGATGACGAACCACACTTTTGAACTCGCCCCAGAGCTTAAGCGCGATTGTATAGAACTGGCAGATTGGCCTTTATGTAAGGTGCTATTACTTAACGACAGCCAATACCCTTGGTTTGTATTGGTGCCCAGAAAACCTAATTTAAAAGAGATCATTGATTTATCTGATGCCGATCAAATTGTATATTTAAAAGAGTCGGCCAAACTCAGCAAACTTATTGTGCAAGTGTTTAGCCCTGATAAATTAAACGTGGCCGCTTTGGGTAATATGGTGCCGCAATTGCATATTCATCATATTGCACGTTTTACTACTGATGCTGCGTGGCCTGCACCGGTGTGGGGTAAGTTTCCTGCAAAACCATATACAGATGAGCAAATAATAGCGCTAAAAAAAGCGCTGCAGCTATAAGCTACAGCGCTTTATTAAACTATTAAAAAGTATTACGTGTTGGGTTAGTTAAGGCCTAACACGTCTTTGCCTTGTTTAAAGGTTACATCAACCGGAATATTCGCTTGGCTTAGTTTTTCTAGGTTTTTAGCAAGCTCTTCTTTAATATCGCCATGAGTGGCAATTAGTTGATCTACTTTTTCGTAATCGCCGTCACCTTGTAATGTTAAAATTAAGCGCGACAGCTTAGCCATAGCCACGCCCATTTTTTCCATATTTACACGGTATAAACCCTCTTCATTTTTAGAAAAAGCGCCTTCTTGAGCAAAAAAGTTAAAGCGGATCATGTTGGCTTTACCATGTGCGCTTGATGCACCAAAACGTACTGAGCGGAAAATACCCGCCATAAAGGTGGTGTAGTAATCTTCTAATGTGCCTTCGGTAATTTCGCCTTTTTTAAGTAACTGCTCAACCATGTATAAACCTAAAATATCGGCTTTACCTTCTTCAAGTGCACTTGCGTGCTCTTGTAATGATTGGCGCACAGTGCCTTTATTTGTAATGGTGTTTTTAATACCTAGGCCATGAGCCACTTCGTGAAACATGGTATTGGCAAAAAAGGCGTTAAAGGTAATATGCTTACGTTGCTCAGGTACAATTAACTGCTCAGCAATTGGCACTAAAATTTTATCAAATTTTGCACGCATTGCGTTTTTAAGCTGCAGGCGACGAGTGCCTTTTTCAAGTTGTACTTGCTCATCGTTTGGTAAGTTAATGGCAATAGTTTTGCTGCCCGCATTTGAGTGACCTGCATAGTAAACCACATCGTAAGCATTTAAATCGGCGTCTGAGCCTGGCACTTCTTGCTTATATTTAGCATCTACCGGTAAACCTTTTTGCAGCTCTGGTAAAAAGGCCGCAAACTTAGCTAGGCGCTCGCTCCATTTTAAATCTTTAATTAGTACATACGACTCATAAGCAGAGCGGTAGCCAAAGAGTTGATCTTCGTAGGTTTCAATTGGGCCAATAACCACATCAACTGGGTTATTTTTCATGTCCATCCAGGCAAAGTCAGAACCTTGAAAATCATCTTTTTGCAGTGCATCAGCACGTAGGTTTAAGTAGTTGGCAAATTCTTTATCATCGGCAAGCTTACTGGCTTCACGTAACAAATCTGCTGCTTTAGCTAACTCCTCAGCGTATTCTTTTGAGTAAGGCACGCTGTAAAGGTTACCTTGCTCATCACGTTTAATTAATGAGTAAAGGCCTTTTTTATCTTCTACGTCGGCATTATTTAGCTCTTCTTTTGTTATGTCGGCTGGGTAGAATTGTGCGCCAAGGGCTTTTTCTTTGTAACCTGATAAAAACGGTTCGTCACCATTTAAACGATCCCAAGGGCCGTAGTTAATATCAGCAAATTTACGTACTTTTTCATCACTTAGTTTTGCTAAAAAAGCGTCTTTATTATCGCCAAAAGCCTGCTTCCAAAATAGCTCGTCCATAATTTTAGAGGCATCGATAAGCTTAGCAACCATGGCTTTTTGATTCTCACTTAAATGAGATAGGTCGGCTTCTAGGCTAAAGTCGGTGTAAATATCTAAACGTTGTTTATCAATGTTAATTAAATCTGGGCCAGCTTGTGCGGCACTTTTTTGAGCAAGTTCTACACCTGTGGCTTCGGTCGAAGAGGGGGCTTGCTCTGAGCATGCACTAAGAAAAACGACGCCTGAGAGTAAAATTGCTTGGCTAATTTTGTTTAAGATCATTTGATTGCCTGTTAAAAAAGTAAGTTTAATTATTTGTACGCTTAAATTTAATTGCTAGCGCGTACAAACGTTTCCTTATAGTGACTGCATTAAAGCAAAACTAAATGGTAAATAGCAAGTGTTTGGCGTTGTACCGCGTCTGCAGGCGATAATAACAATTAATTTATATAATTTTCTTAACTTTATCGGTAAGTTAGATAATACTCATTGTATTACTCATTTTATCCGAGGTTAGCAGTTGCATTGCGGCCCAGAAACAAAAGGATGACAGTTCTATGTCTACAGAAAATGCACTATTAACGATTTTGGTTGATAGAATCAATAACGACACTTTGGTTTTACCTACGTTACCTGAAGTTGCAATTAAAGTGCGCCAAGCGGCCGATAACCCTGATGTAAACCTAATGCAAATGTCAGATGTGATTGGGCAAGACCCGGCTCTTTCAGCGCGCATGATCAAAGTGGCTAACAGTGCAATTATGGGCCGAGCGGTTAAAGTGTCTAACTTACAGCAAGCGGTTACGCGCATTGGTTTACGCCAAATTAAAAATATAGCAACCGCAATGGCAATGGAGCAGCTGTTTGTTTCTAATAATGAGCTAATAAAAGGCTACATGAGTAAAGCGTGGCAAAAAACGCTAAATGTGGCGGGGCACTCAATAACGCTTATGGCGTTTTATTTACAAAATAATAAACGTACATCGTTAAATAGTGACGCTATTACGTTGGCGTCGTTGGTATATAACATTGGTGTATTGCCTATTTTAACCGAAGCTGAGCGCCACCCAGAGGTGTTTGCTAACCCAAGCTTTTTAGCACATGCAATTCAAAAGCTCAGTGGTAAAATTGGTGGCTCAATTATGGGAGCGTGGGAGTTTCCACCTGAATTTGTAAATGTTGCTAGGCATTGGGCCGACCCTACGTATCGCCCTGAAGAGATTGGTTATGTTGATTTTATTCGTATTGGCGCTATTTTAGAGGGGACTTTACAGGTTTCTGATAAATCAGCGGCTTTACAAACTTACATAGATAAAGGCGTTATTCCTTCTATGCAGCTATTTTCAAGTGACGAATACAACGACATGCTCGAAAATGTAAAAGACACATTTAGCTAATTAGCAGTTATAAAGGTAAAAGCAAAAAGCACGACTAAGTCGTGCTTTTTTTGGTTTTAATAGCGCTTATAATTTTAGCGTTTATAAATCTTCTGCATCACCTAAACCGGCCGTCAGCTCTTCAAGCAGTAGCTTGATTTCTTCTGAGGCTAAAATAAAGTCAGCATCTAATTTAACCGCCATATCTTCTTTAGGAATATCGGCGTTTTCTTCTTTTAAAGTTTCTGAGTAGCTTAAACGCTTGATAGAGCCATCGTTTTGCAGCATAAACTTCAGGCGTTCTTGCCAATCAAGTGCAAGTTTGGTCACGCGTTTACCATTTTCTAGGTGCGATTTAACTTCATCACACGATAAATCATGACCTTTTAGTTTAACCTGTGCGCCACTGTCGTCGGCTTCTTCTAGCTCAGCATCAAAACCTATAGCAAAGTTTTCTGGGGTGCTGAAGTTAGTTAACCAATCAGTTAAAAATACATCTAGGTCGTAGTTTGCAAAAGCAGGTACTACCGGTAATGTGCCCAGAGACTTACGCAGCAATGCAAGTAGCTCTTCTGCTTTATTAAAACTGCCGCTGTTTACTACAACCCAGCCGTTTTCTTGGTCAATAAAAGCAAACTGTAGGCTCGATTTTTTAAACGCTTGAGGTAATAAGGTAGTCAAAATGTTTTCTTTTAACTCGTCTTTTTCTTTCTTTTTAACAGGGCGGTTTTCTTCCGCCTCTATTTGATCTACTTTTTCGGCAACCATTTCATTAACAACAGATGCAGGCAGCACTTTTTCTTCACGTTTGGCACACACTAAAATGCTTTTTTGTGAAAAATGCGCCAGCGAGTCACCATGCTTACCAAATGCTTTTGTCCAACCAAATGTAGAAAGGTCTTGAGAGCCACAAGGGCGAAATACATCTTGTTCTAACGCTTTTTCAAACTCTTCTTGAGTGTACGAAACATCTTGCTTAAAGCGATAACAAATCAGGTTACTAAACCACATAAGGTAACTTTTCCATCTTTTAAATTTGCTCAATCATAGCAATAAAATGGGGTTCTCGAAATGGCTGATTTTAAGCAAAGCCGTTATTGATTAAATAATGGCTTTGGCATGTTTTTAGGAAACTCAATATGGTAATGAAGCCCTTTGCCAGGCTCACTGCTTGCCTCTATTGAGCCGCTAAGTGTTTGCTTAACTAAGTTAAAGGTTATGTGTGTGCCTAACCCACTGCCGCCTTGGTCGCGTTTTGTAGTAAAAAATGGGTCAAACAATTTGGCTAATTGCTCTTTTGTTACGCCATTGCCGTTATCGGTGTAGTCAATAATAAGGAGTGTGTCATCGGCGCTAATATTTATATCAATATTGCCCTGCGCAATATTATCAAAACCATGAATAATTGAGTTCATAATTAAGTTGGTAAAAATTTGGCTAATTGCCCCTGCAGGCAGGTTAAGAACTAAATCATCCGGACACTGTAAATTTATGGTGTGCTTGGTTTTTTTAAGTTTAGGGTGGAGCGATAAAATTACTTCGTTTAAATAATCTTTAAAGTTAATTGTTCTTACAGCTTCACTGGCTTGGTCTACCGCTATTTGTTTAAAGCTGGCAATAAGCTCAGAGGCTCTATCAAGGTTGGTTGTAAGCAAGCTCGTGCTTTGCTTGGCTTCGTTTATAAATTCTTCTAATGCTTTAGGCGATAATGTTTTTTCTTTGTAGGCATTTTCTAACGTGTTTAAACGCTCTTGTAAAAACGATATAGCAGTTACACCAATCCCGATAGGTGTATTTATGTCGTGTGTAATACCGGCGACTAATCCGCCTAGCGCAGCCATTTTTTCGGTGCCTACTAAGCGCTCTTGAGCAAGGCTTAGCTCGTCTAGGTAGCGTTCAAGCTCTTTTTGTTTAGTTAATAATTCTTCTTCGGTGTGTCTGCGTAAATCAACTTCTTCGGTTAGTACCAGCTTTTGTTTTTCTAGTTCGTACTTTTGCTGTTGTAAATCCATCATTGCTTGGCTTAAGTTTGACGTTTTACGGGCAACATCTTGTTCAAGCTGTATATTGTGCTGGTCGAGCTTTTCGTTACTAACAATCAACTCACGTTGGGTATGCTCAAGCTCTTTTCTGTATTGAACTACTTTATCTATTAAGTTATTAAAAGACTGCTCCATAACGTTTAGCTCGTTATGCTCTTCGGTCTCAATGTCTATGTGTTGACCTTCTAAGTCATCAAGCTCTAAGTTTTCTATTTGATCGGTTAACTCGTTTAAAGGGTCGGTGAGCAGCTTTCTAAATGCCATTAAAAACAGAATGATCAAAAAGGTGGTTTTGATCATGGCGTTACCAATTAAAAAGTAAATAGATACCATTATTCGGCTAAATACCACATCGCGGCTAGAGAACAAGGTCACATCACCTACTTGAGTAGCGCGTCCCGAAAATTCAAAAATTAGGGGAAAGGTATAACCAAAGAGACCCGATTTGGTGTCCTCTATAATGACTTCCTCTTGTACGAGTTGTTGGTTATAAAGTTTGTGTATATCCAAAGAGCGCCCCAGCTGCGAAATAATTTCACCGCTGTCGTCGCGCACTATAATGCCCTCCACCATAGGTATAGCAAGCAAGCCTTCTGCGGTTGTAATTGTTTGCTTTGTGTTTAGTTCCCAAATTGCGCGTGTTAAGCTTCGGCTAAAGGTTTTTTGTAGCGTACTTAGCTCATCACGAATGTAGTCTTTAGTATTTACAAATTCTGCAAGCACCTGTCCACATGTCACCACAAAGGTAAGCAAAAAATACACTGATAAAACATTAGTTAACAATTTCTTAGAAAGGCTTTTTTGTAACATATGGGATTTACTCATCCGGTGTAATTATATCTAAGTTGCAATTTCTAACTTAAAAGTTAGTCAATAAAACCTTAAAAATAAATAAAAAATTTATATTTTAAAGAGATAGCCCAGCTATTGAGTCGTTTTGTTTTAATAATAGTGCACTAAACTGATTTAAATTAATTTTAATGGCTACTGAGATTACAAAAACGATGATTTTTAATAGGCAGCTAAGGCAATTATTAATAATGTTTGACGTTTTATTGTAAGGTTACAGTATTACATTATGCGAACAAGCAAAGTGTTAGAGTTTTAGGAACGTGTTAGAATAGCAAAAACCAACGGACGGCTCGTTTTTATAATTTTTAGAAGGTTATTTTAGTAGTTAACATGATGAAATTTTCTATATTAGTGTGTGATGACTCCACTGTTGCACGCAAACAAGTTGTGCGTTGTTTAAATGAGTGCGTGAGTGCCGACATTCAACAAGCCGCAAACGGGGCCGATGCGCTGGCGCTTTTACGCTTGCAGCAATTTGATCTTTTGTGTTTAGACTTAACCATGCCAGAAGTTGACGGCGTACAAGTGCTGGAGCGCATCAAGGCAGAAAAAATAGAGTGTTTTGTACTGGTGATCTCCGCTGATATACAACAACAAATGAAGCAAAAAGTCGCGCAGCTTGGTGCCATCGACTTTATAAATAAACCTATTAATAAATCGGCCTTAAGTGAAGTTTTGCATAAATTTGGCATTCATTAGGTTTTTTCATGTTCAAAAAGGCTGTTTTATCTTTTAATTTGGGGTTGACAGCATAGCCTTTGTTAAGGCAGTCTTAGCTCTATGAAAACAATTAATCGCGCACTGACCATTATTATTACAACCACCATTCTTACTGGATAGTGGCATAGGTCGGTGCAACAAATTTAAAGGCCTGTGTTCACTAAGAACACAGGCCTTTTTTCGTTTTATGGGATGAGGAACATAAATAATGCGCGTTTTAAAATTTGGAGGCTCTTCGCTTGCCGACTTTGCCTGTTTGCAACAAGTAGCTTTGCTGGTAAAAGCACAGTTAAAAGATGAAATGTTACTGGTACTTTCAGCACCCGGAGGTATGACTGATTCATTAGTTGCGCTGGCCAGTGCCGCTGAGCAAGGTCAAGATTTTTCTCAGCAATGGCAAGCTTTACTAAGCCGATGCGAGACATTAAAAGCAGAAGTAGAAAAAAGCAGTGGCGAAGTAACAAACTGGCCAGATTTTAATGAGCTTAAAAATAAGCTAGATGGTGTGGCGCTTATTAAGTGTTGCCCAGATCAAATTCGTGCTTTTGTAATTAGTTTTGGTGAGCGTGTTAGCGTATCGCTAATGCAAAGTTTATTAAGCTCGCACAATGCACAATACCTTGAAGCAACGCGTTGTGTTGCCTCTACTGGTGGCTACATTGATGCTGAGGCCGACTTAGTAACGAGTAAAGCACGCTTTCAAGCAGTACTTAAAGAAAACCCAGCCACCATTTACATTATGCCAGGCTTTACAGCAAGCAACGAGCAAGGCGAACTTACTACACTTGGTCGTAATGGCTCTGATTACTCGGCAGCTATTGCAGCGGCGTGTTTAGATGCTGAAATTTGCCAAATTTGGACTGACGTAGATGGTGTGTACAGTGCTGATCCGCGCTACATCAAAAAAGCGACTAAAGTTGATTTCTTATCTTATAAAGAAGCGATGGAGCTTTCTTACTTTGGCGCTAAAGTACTTCATCCTAAAACCATTTTACCGTGCGCGAAAGCGGGCGTACCGTGCGAAATTAAAAATACCCATAACCCAGATGCTCAGGGGTCATTAATTGGTAACGACTATTCATCGGATGAGCCAGTAAAAGCGCTTTCTAGCTTGCAAGACTTAGCAATGCTTACCGTGTCAGGCCCTGGCATGAAAGGTAAAGTGGGCATGGCCTCTAAGGTATTTAATGCCCTTGCGCACGATAACGTATCGATAGTATTAATTACTCAATCATCGTGTGAATTTAGCATTAGCTTTTGTGTGCACGAAAGCGATTTAGCGCTCGCGCTAGAAGCCTTGCAAAGTGCATTTGAACTTGAATTACAAGCAGGCTTAATTGAGCCGGTACAAGTACAACGTAATCTTGCCATTGTTACTTTAGTGGGCGATAACATGCGCGCACACAAAGGTTTAGCAGCACAGTTTTTTGCTTCTCTTGCACAAGCCCAAGTAAACATTGTAGCCATTGCGCAGGATTCTACAGAAAGTGCTATTTCGGCGGTTATTGATGGCGAGCTGTGTAACGATGCAGTGAAAATATGCCATGAAAACTTTTTTACGCACGTCCCTTCAATTGACGTATTTTTACTTGGCTGTGGCTTAGTAGGCCAAGAGCTTATTTCTCAGTTAGAGCGCCAGCAAGCGTGGCTTGAAAAACGTAATATTAAGTTAAACCTATATGGCGTTGCTAATTCTCGTCAATTGCATTTAGACAGCGAAGGTATTGCATTTGATGACTGGCAGCAAAAGCTTGCAGTATCAGAGCAAGCGTTTGATTTAAATTTAGTTGAGCAGTTTGTAAAACAAAATCACTTAGTAAACCCTGTGCTTGTAGATTGTACGTCTTCTGATGCGCTAGCAGCTCAGTATGTGGATTTTTTAAATGCGGGCTTCCATGTGGTTGCCGCTAATAAAAAAGCAACAACCAGCTCGTATGATTATTACCAAGACTTAATTGCAGCAACACAAAAAAATAACCGCAAGTTTTTATACGAAACAAACGTAGGTGCAGGCTTACCGGTAATCGATAACCTACAGTCGTTATTTGGTGCAGGTGATGAGTTACTTGAGTTTAGCGGTATTTTATCAGGCTCACTGTCGTACATGTTTGGTGCACTAGAAGATGGTTTATCACTTTCTGAGGCAACCATTAAAGCAAAAGAAAGCGGTTTTACAGAGCCAGACCCACGTGATGATTTATCGGGTACCGATGTAGCACGTAAATTACTTATTATTGCTCGCGAAGCCGGCATGAAATTAGAGCTTAGTGATATAGAAGTAGAGTCGGTATTGCCACAAGGTTTTGCACAGGGCGACAGCGTAGATGAATTTATGGCTAAACTGCCAAGTTTAGACGCTGAGTTTAACGACCGCATTCAAAGTGCGGCAGCAGAGGGCAAGGTACTGCGTTATGTAGGTACAATTAAAGAAGGGCACTGTAAAGTAGGTATTGAAGCGGTAGACTCATCGCATGCATTAAATGTTATTCGTGATGGTGAAAACGCATTAGCTATTTTAAGTCAATATTATCAACCACGCCCGTTTGTAATTCGTGGTTACGGTGCAGGCTCTGCAGTAACCGCTGCAGGCGTATTTGCCGACGTATTAAAAACATTATCGCGCTAGGAGAGCATTATGATAGAAGTATATGCTCCGGCGTCTATAGGTAATTTTGCAGTGGGCTTTGATGCACTTGGGGCAGCGCTTGCGCCTATTGATGGCAGCTTATTAGGTGATGTAGCTGTAGTAAGCGCCGCAGCAAGTGATGAGTTTGTTTGCTCTGGCGAATATGCGCATAAGTTACCAAGCGATGCGAGCGAAAACCTAGCATATCAATGTTTAGTGCATTTTAGAGCGCACGTTGCGCCAGATATGCCAAGTGTAAAATTAGAGCTTAAAAAGAACTTACCAATTGGCTCAGGGCTAGGTTCGAGTGCGTGCTCGGTGGTAGCAACCTTTGCTGCGCTTGATAAGTTTGCTCAAACCAATTTAAGCCAAGTTGAGCTGATTGAATTAATGGCTGATTTTGAAGCGATAGTCAGTGGCGGGCGTCATTATGACAACATTACCCCGTGTTATTTAGGGGGCTTACAGCTTACAGGCGATTTAATTCCTGATAAGTCAATTGCTCTACCAGTTGATGAAAACTGGTACTACGTAGCGGCGTTTCCTGGGTTTTCGCTTAATACCGCAAAGGCACGCTCGGTATTACCTAAAGAGCTAAGCATGCATGCAGGGGTTGAGTTTGCACAGCGTTTATCGGCATTTAGCAGTTTGTTATTAACGCAGCGTTTTGATGATGCACTGAGCATTATGCAAGACGATATAGCAGAGCCGTACCGAGCACCGTTAATAACAGGGTTTAGCGAAGCGAAAGCAAATTTGCCAGCGCTTGGTGCAGAAATTGTCAGTATTTCAGGTGCGGGCCCTACGTTATTTACAGTGTGTAAAACATTAGAAGCTGCTGAAAAATGTGCGCAGTGGTTAGCGCAAAACTATATAAATGAGCAGGGCTTTTGCCACATTTGTAAATTAGATAACGACGGCACGCGTCAATTAACAGTTTTATAGGATAGGCATTTATGCAATTACATAATTTAAAAGAAAATTCTCAAAAAGTGTCGTTTGTTGAAGCGGTAAAAACAGGGCTTGGGCGTAATCAGGGGGTATTTTTCCCTGAAAGCTTAGCGCCACTCGCCGATGTAGATGCGTTATTAGATATGGACTTTGTTACCCGCAGTAGCAAAATTTTATCGCACCTTATTGGGGATGAATTACCCGCTGATACCGTTGCACAAATGGTTAAAAATGCGTTTAACTTCCCCGTAAAATTGGTAGAGGTTGAAGACAATAACTATTGTTTAGAGCTTTTTCATGGCCCTACGCTTGCGTTTAAAGACTTTGGCGGGCGCTTTATGGCTGAGTGTTTAGCACAGTTTAATCAAGGCGAAAAAGTCACGATTTTAACGGCAACCTCTGGCGATACTGGCGCTGCTGTAGCGCATGCATTTTACAACAAGCCAAACATAGATGTGGTTATTCTATACCCTAAAGGCAAAATTTCGCTTGCTCAGCAAAAGCTATTTACTACGCTTGGGAACAACATTCATTGTTACGCGGTTGATGGCAGTTTTGATGATTGCCAAGAGCTGGTTAAAAAGTCGTTTTTAGATGACGAAGTTAAATCTACACTTGGCCTTAATTCAGCTAACTCAATCAACATTAGCCGCCTAGTGGCACAAGTATGTTATTACTTTGAAGCCATTGCTCAGCTACCAAAAGAAAAGCGTGCTACAGCGCATATTTCAGTCCCTAGTGGTAACTTTGGTAATGTATGTGCCGCCATGATTGGTGCTGTAATTGGTTTGCCAGTGGGTAAACTAAGCGCGACTACAAATCAAAACGACACAGTGCCACGTTACATGCTTGATAAAAATTGGGCGCCAAATGCCACACTTGAGTCGCTTTCAAATGCGATGGATGTGAGCAAGCCAAATAACTGGCCACGTGTGCAAACAATGTTAGATAATAACTGGTTTAGCTACGATAATTTTTACTCAACCAGTGTGAGCGAAGAAAATACGCAAGCAGTGATGAAAAATATTCAACAAACTGGTTATGTTGCAGAGCCGCATACCGCCATTGCATACCAAGGTCTTGTAGAGAATAAAGCACCCGGCGCAGCAGGTATCTTTTTAGCAACTGCTCACCCTGCTAAGTTTAAAGAAAGCGTAGAAGAGATCCTAAATATTGAACTTGATATGCCAAAACCACTTAGCGACGCACTTGCTAAACCTTGTTTAGCAAGCGACATTAACCCTGATTATGAAGCGTTACGCACTGAAATACTCGCTAAGTTAGGCTAACTAACTTAGCGTTAAAAAAGCGGCTTTGGCCGCTTTTTTTGTATTTTTAACGCGCTAAATAAAGTATTTATCATTAACTAATTAAATGTAAAAAATAAAAATCATTTAAATTATTAATGCATTTATAAAAAAATATCATCTTAAAAACGCTGTGAAATAGATTCAATCCCTGTTTAAATATCCTCAACTTAAGAGCGTAGGCAAAGAGTCGTTTAAAGCGTACAATAAAGCCTCTAAAAAACACCATACACGTTGCCCTAGGAGACCCCAATGTTAGAACGTAGCATGAATATTTCGGATTTTGATCCAGAGTTATTTGACGCGATAAACAAAGAAACTGCTCGCCAAGAAGAGCACATTGAATTAATCGCATCAGAAAACTACTGTAGCCCACGCGTACTAGAAGCACAGGGTTCGCAGCTTACAAACAAATACGCAGAAGGTTACCCGGGCAAACGTTACTATGGCGGTTGTGAGCACGTAGACGTTGTTGAACAGCTTGCAATTGATCGTGCTAACGAGCTATTTGGTTCTGACTACGCAAACGTTCAGCCACATGCGGGTTCTCAAGCAAATGCAGCTGTTTTCTTAGCATTATTAGAAGCGGGCGACACTGTGCTTGGTATGAGCTTAGCTCATGGTGGTCACTTAACGCACGGTTCACACGTAAGCTTCTCAGGTAAGCTATACAATGCAATCCAGTACGGGCTAGACGAAGCAACTGGCGAAATTGACTACGCACAGGTAGAAGCGCTAGCACTTGAGCACAAACCAAAAATGATTATTGGTGGTTTTTCTGCGTACTCAGGTATTGTTGATTGGGCTAAATTCCGTGAGATTGCTGATAAAGTAGGTGCTTACTTATTTGTTGATATGGCTCACGTTGCAGGTTTAATTGCCGCGGGTGTTTACCCAAGCCCAGTACCTCACGCGCATGTTGTAACAACAACAACACACAAAACATTAGCAGGTCCTCGTGGTGGTTTAATTATTTCTGCTTGTGGCGACGAAGCAATTTACAAAAAGCTTAACAGCGCTGTGTTCCCAGGTGGCCAAGGTGGTCCTTTATGTCACATTATTGCTGCAAAAGCAGTGGCATTTAAAGAAGCTCTACAACCAGAATTTAAAACATACCAAGCACAAGTAGTTAAAAATGCTCAAGCTATGGTTGCTGTTATGCAAGAGCGCGGTTACAAAATCGTATCTGATAAAACAGAAAATCACTTATTCTTACTTGATTTAATCGATAAAGATATCACAGGTAAAGATGCAGACGCAGCGCTTGGCAATGCAAATATTACTGTGAACAAAAACTCTGTACCAAACGATCCTCGCTCACCGTTTGTTACTTCTGGTTTGCGTATTGGTTCACCTGCAATTACGCGTCGAGGCTTTAAAGAAGCTGAATCGAAAGAACTTGCTGGCTGGATTTGTGACGTATTAGACAACATCAACGATGAGTCAGTACAAGCGCAAGTTAAAGAAAAAGTTAAAGCAATTTGTGCAAAACTACCTGTATACGCTTAATTGCATAAGCAGCAGTAATTTAGATCACAACAAGGGGCCTGTTTACCTTTCGAGGTTTAATTTGCAGTAGTATGTTTGGTTTTTAGGCAAGGCAGAGTCTATGTAGTGTGGTTACTCCACACAAATAGGCGATAACGCAGCATAAATGCCAAACATGCACTGCCCTCGGGTTCGTCCTAGGGGCGATTTACTCTTTGTTGCTCGGTTTTTACTTAGCCCACTAGGTTACAAACCTCGCGCCGCGATCAAATCACCCCTAGATAGAACAAATTTAATCCTGAAAGGCCAACAGGCCCTATTTTTTTGCTAAGATAAAAGGCCGCTAAATAGCGGCCTTTTTTGTTTTAAAACGGAAGTACCGAGTTATGCATTGCCCATTTTGTACCGCAAAAGATACTAAAGTTATTGATTCTCGCCTAGTCGGCGGAGGCCACCAAGTTCGCCGTCGTCGTGAATGTAACGAGTGTCACGAGCGATTTACTACCTTTGAAGGCGCCGAGTTAGTTATGCCACGTGTGATTAAACAAGATGGCAGCCGAGAGCCCTTTAATGAAGATAAGCTACTCAATGGCCTTAATCGCGCCCTAGAAAAACGCCCTGTTAGTACAGAGCAAGTGGATGAAGTGGTTAATATTATTAAATCGCAGTTGCGTGCTACCGGCGAGCGAGAAATATCAAGTCACCTTGTGGGTGAGTGCATAATGGAGGCGCTTAAAAAACTGGATAAAGTAGCCTATGTGCGGTTTGCCTCTGTGTATCGCTCGTTTGAAGATATACGCGAATTTGGTGAAGAAATTGCCCGTTTAGGGGAGTAATAATGCAAAACCAAATAACCTTTACTGCGCAAGATGAAATGTACATGGCACGTGCCATCGAGCTTGCTAAAAAAGGGCGATTTACAACCACCCCCAATCCTAATGTAGGGTGTGTTTTAGTTAAAGATAACCACATAATTGGTGAAGGGTTTCATCAATTAGCTGGGCAGGGGCATGCTGAGGTTAATGCTCTTGCTGTAGCAGGTGAAAACGCAATAGGCGCGACAGCGTATGTTACGCTTGAACCGTGTAGCCATTACGGACGCACTCCGCCGTGTGCAGAGGGCTTAAAAGCGGCAGGTGTAGTAAAAGTTATTGCAGCTATGGTCGACACCAACCCTCAAGTAGCAGGTAAAGGGCTTAAAATACTCAGCGATGCCGGTATTGAGGTGGCATTTGGGCTTTTAGAGCAGCAAGCGCGCGCACTTAATTTAGGCTTTTTTAAGCGTATGGAGCACGGGCTTCCGTATGTTACGTGTAAAATGGCGGCCAGCATTGATGGTAAAACCGCGCTTAAAAATGGCCAAAGTAAGTGGATCACCGGCAGCGCTGCGCGACAAGATGTACAATTACACCGAGCACAAAGCTGCGCTATTTTAACGGGCGCCGATACGGTTATTACCGATGATGCTAAGCTCAATGTGAGGTTAAGCGAGTTGCCACAGGCTTTGCCTACCGATTTACCCCTACGCCAACCGGTGCGTGTTATAATTGACTCACAAAATAGGCTTACACCAGAGCTGGCAGTATTTAATATTGAAAGTGAAATAATAATTTTTACTACCAAGGTTGATAAATCAACGCAGTGGCCGCATTTTGTAAGGCATATAGAAGTGCCACAGCAAAATAACAAAGTTAATTTAACGTCTGTTTTAGCGCACCTTGCTAAGCTGCAATTTAATCATGTTTATTTAGAAGCGGGTGCTACACTTGCCGGTAAAATGACAGAGCTTAATTTAATAGACGAATATATATTTTATTTAGCGCCTAAACTAATGGGGTGCGATGCAAAAAGCTTAGTTAATTTTGCACCGCTAACAGATATGCAAAACACCGTTAATTTGACGTTTAAAGAGTGTGTGAAAATAGGCGATGATTTACGTATAACCGCCACAAAACACATTCCAATCACTTAATTAAAAGAGTAGGGCTATGTTTACTGGAATAATTGAAGCCACAGGCAAAATTGCGCTATTACAAAAAAAACAAGGCGATTTAGCCATTCGCATTCAAAGCGCTAATCTTGATATGAGCGATGTAAAGCTTGGCGATAGCATTGCCACAAATGGCGTATGTTTAACGGTAGTTGATAAGCACATTGATGGCTTTAGTGCCGACTTATCAAACGAAACTATCAGCTTAACTGGGTTTGCAAATTATAATATTGGCCAAACAGTTAACCTTGAAAAAGCCATGCAGCCGGTTTCACGTTTAGGCGGGCATTTAGTGTCAGGTCATGTTGATGGCATTGCAACCATTACAGCCATTACTAGTAATGCGCGCGCCACAGAATATTGGCTAAGCACCGATGAAAACTTAATGAAGTACATTCCTTACAAAGGGTCTGTATGTATAGATGGTATAAGCCTGACAGTAAACGCTGTACAAGGTAATACATTTAAATTAACCATAGTGCCGCACACAAGCGAGCAAACCACCATTGCTGATTTTAAAGTGGGCACACGCGTTAATTTAGAAGTCGACCAAATTGCACGTTATTTAGAGCGCCTTATTAAAGGGGCTGAGCAGCCGACTGGCTCAGATATTTCAATGAGCTTACTAGCTAAAGCTGGTTTTGTTAAATAACGACACTGATAACTTACACGAGCAAATTTATGAATTTACACAGCGCACAAGAAATCATCGACGACATTAAAGCCGGTAAAATGGTTATTTTAATGGATGACGAAGACAGAGAAAACGAAGGTGATTTAATCATTGCAGCAGAGCACATTAGCGCCGAAGCAATTAACTTTATGGCCACTCATGGCCGTGGCTTAATTTGTTTAACAATGACGCAAGAGCGTTGTGAGCAGCTTGATTTACCGTTAATGGTTAAAAACAATGGCGCAGCGTTTTCTACTAACTTTACTATGTCGATTGAAGCTGCCAAAGGTGTAACAACGGGTATATCTGCAGCCGATAGAGCGCGTACAGTCCAAGCTGCTATTGCAAAAGGCGCCGTACCAAGCGATATCGTACAGCCTGGACATATTTTTCCTATTATGGCACAGCCAGGTGGCGTGTTAACGCGCGCAGGCCACACCGAAGCCGGGTGTGATTTAGCACGTTTAGCCGGCCTTGAAGCCTCATCAGTTATTGTAGAAATCCTCAATGCCGATGGCACTATGGCGCGCCGCCCCGATTTAGAAGTATTTGCTAAAGAGCATGGTATTAAAATTGGCACAATTGCAGATTTAATTGAGTACCGAAACCTTAACGAAACCACTATAGAGCAGGTGGCTAAGTGTAAATTACCTACTGAGCACGGTGAGTTTGATTTAGTAACCTACAAAGATACGATTGACGGCCAACTGCACTACGTATTGTTAAAAGGCGAAATTAAAGAGCAAGAACCAACGCTTGTGCGCGTGCACTTACAAAGCACCTTTAACGACATTTTGCTTTCAGACAGAAGTGCGGACCGTAGTTGGGGGCTTTCTGATGCGATGGCTTACATTGCAAAAAATAACGGTGCACTGGTTATTTTAGGCAAACAAGAAAGCACCGAAGAGCTAGAGGCCACAGTAAAAGCGTTTGCTGCTGCTGATGCTGGCGAGAATGTTACGCCGCGTAAATTTAAAGGCACATCACGCACTGTTGGTGTGGGCTCGCAAATACTGGCTGATTTAGGTATTAAGCAAATGCGCTTAATGAGTCGCCCTAAAAAGTACCATGCACTTTCGGGCTTTCATTTAGAAGTGCTTGATTACGTTGAGCCACAATAAGGGCTCAGCTTTTAACTAGTCTATTTTTTTATTTTTATGGTATGATGCGCAGCAATTTTTGCGCAATCGCAACCGCTTGAACATATTTTTAGGGTTATCAAATGAAAATTATTGAAGGTAATAAGTACGCTCCAGGCAAAAAATTCGCTATTGTTATTTCTCGTTTTAACGATTTTATTGGTAGCAGCCTACTAGAAGGTGCTGTTGATGAGCTAAAGCGTACTGGTGGCGTAGCCGATGATGACATTACCGTTGTGTATGTACCCGGTGCAGTAGAGTTACCTTTAGCGGCAAAACGCATTGCGGCAAAAAAAGAGTATGATGCAATCATCGCATTAGGCGTAGTGATCAGAGGTGGTACACCACACTTTGACCTCGTTGCTGGCGAATCTAACAAAGGCCTTGCAAATGTATCGCTTGAGTATGATATCCCGGTTGCATTTGGCGTATTAACCACAGAAAGCATTGAACAAGCAATTGAACGCGCTGGTACCAAAATGGGTAACAAAGGCGGCGAAGCGGCATTAGGCGCGCTTGAAATGGTTAATGTGTTAGATAAAATTTAAGTTTAAGGAATTTTTGTGAAACCAGCAGCAAGACGTAAAGCACGTATCTTAGCACTTCAAGCCGTTTATTCTTGGCAATTAAGTGGCAATTTAATTGCCGATATCGAACAACAAATGTTGATCGAAAACGACGTGACTAAAATTGATGTTGAATACTTTAAAGATTTAGCGCGTGGCGTTGCCGTTAATTATAAGCAACTAGATGAAGCTGTATCTCCGCATTTAACACGTCCATTTGATGATTTAGATATGGTAGAGCGTGCAATTTTACGTTTAAGCGCGTATGAGCTTAAATTCCGTGAAGATGTGCCATACAAAGTAGCAATCAATGAAGGCATTGAGCTTGCTAAAATATTTGGCGCTGAAGACAGCCATAAATTTGTAAACGGTGTACTTGATAAAGCTGTTAAGCATTTACGCAAGTAATACTAACCTTGCTAAAGCGCTCTGCTAAAGAGCTTAGCTTTAACAGTTAGTACACGTTAAAAAGGAGAGCCGGCATAGGTCGGCTTTTTTGTGTATGAAGGAATTTGAATTAATAAACCGCTACTTTAAAGGTCGTGGTATAACTCGTCGTGATGTAAGCCTAGGAATAGGGGACGACTGTGCATTAGTTACCGTTCCGCAAAACTGCCAACTTGCAGTAACAACTGATACGCTTGTATCGGGTGTTCATTTTTTTGATGACATTTCTCCCCGAGCATTAGGACACCGAGCACTGGCCGTAAATCTTAGTGATTTAGCAGCCATGGGGGCTGAGCCTACTTGGGTGTCGGTGGCATTAACCCTACCAAATATTAACCAGCAGTGGATTGAAGAATTTACTGAGGGAATGCACGAAATTGCTGAGTACTTTAATGTACAAATAATTGGTGGCGACACTACGCAGGGCCCTTTAACAGTTACTATATGCGCTAAAGGCACTGTGCCAGAGGGCAAAGCTTTACGCCGTGCAGGTGCTAAAGTGGGTGACTGGGTATGTGTAACCGGCACGCTAGGTGATGCCGGCTTGGCTATTGAATCTCGCAAGCGTGGCCTAAGTATTGAGCCTGAGCACTTAAAGTACATAAATAGCCGCTTTGATTACCCCACTCCACGGGTGGCTGCAGGGCAAGTATTACGAGGCCTTGCTTCATCAGCTATTGATGTGTCTGATGGCCTTATGGCGGATTTAAGCCACATACTTGATATGTCACAAGTCAGCGCCAGTATAAATATTGAAAACATCCCAACCTCAGACGCTATGCGTTCAAGCCTGAACTTTGAGGCGCAATTGCCGTATATGTTAGGCTATGGCGATGACTACGAATTACTTTTTACTGTCTCTGAAGATAATAAAAGCATGTTGGAGCTTAAATTACGTCAATACGGCGTAGAAGCAACGTGCATAGGGCAAATAAAAAGTGGCGAAGGGCACATTGAGCTTTTACACCACGGTGAAAAATTTAATTTTGAGCAACAGGGCTTTGAGCACTTTGCCAAGGAGCAGGTTTGACTAGCAAAAAACAGTTTAATTTAAAGCGCCCGCACCAGTTATTTGGCCTAGGGTTTGGCACTGGCCTTGCGCCTGTTGCGCCAGGCACCTTTGGTACATTTGCTGCTCTACCATTTATTTTTATGACCATGTATTTTCCGCTTTGGCTACAAATCGTGTTTGCCGTGGTTATTAGTATTTTTGGTATTTGGGCGTGTGGCAAAACCGCCGATGATTTAGGTGTGCACGACCACCCAGCCATAGTGTGGGATGAAGTTGCGGGTTATTACATTACGATGATTGGCGCAGCGCTTAGTTGGCAAACCTTACTTGTAGGCTTTTTATTATTTAGATTTTTTGATATTGCCAAACCAGGCCCGATCAAAACGCTCGATAAGCGAATGGACGGCGGCGTGGGTATAATGGCTGATGATGTACTTGCCGGTATTTTTTCGCTTATTTGTTTGCAAGCGTTAATAAAAGCAGGTTTACTACCCTTTTAATTTTTGTGTTTTATTTGTTTAACTAGGTGGCAGCGAAATGATGCGATTTTTACTGGTATGTGTACTTATGTTGTGTGCCATGCCAAGTTGGGCTTCTATTACTGATTACGTTGTTAAGCAATGGAATATCAAAGATGGCTTGCCCTCGCAATCGCTAAAAAGTGTTGTGCAAGATCAGCAAGGCTATATGTGGGTCGGAACGCAATTTGGCCTTAGCCGCTTTGACGGCACAACGTTCACTAATTACAACACACAAAATAGTCCTTTTTTGCCAAGCAATGGTATTAATAAACTGCTCATAGATAGTAATGGCTATCTGTGGGTGGGCACTAAAAGTGGCTTGGTGGTCATAAACCCGCAAACGCTTGCCGCACAAGAATTTAATATTAAAGGCCCAGTTAGAGACATATTAGAAGATGCCAAGGGCAGCATTTGGATTGCAGCTAATGGGCTTTATTATGTAGACCGCAACCAAGTTGATTTACGTGATAAAGCGAACGAACTCGTTCCTATTGTAAATGCTACTGTGATCACCCAAATAGTGGGGTCGGTTAGTCAAATGGCGCTTTCTCCAGAGGGGATTTGGCTTGTCAACGACCGTCATTTACTACGCTTAACTAAAAGCGCCTCTGATTTTTCAAAACTCAGGTTAGAATTAACAGCTAAGGTGTCATTGCCTGAGCGGTTAGCACAAACCATTGTTCATGATCTGTCTTTTTTAAATGGTAATTTATATTTAGCCTCTGAACTGGGTGCCTACTTTTTAGATTTAGATGATGAGCTAAGACCTTTCCCACTGCCGAATGCGAATAACTCAGCTGTGTATAAATTTATGAGCGACACCAATGGTGGCTTATGGGTTTCTACTTATGGACGACTGCTTTTTAGAGCTAAGTCGGGTGAGTGGCAATGGGTTGAGCCAAGTCAGCTAGATCAAAGTATTTGGTTTGCCGATATTTACCGCGATAGCCAAAATAATATTTGGCTTGCAAGTTTTAGCGAAGGCTTATGGCTTGCACACGAAGGGCGTATTGAGCGCCACTCTGCTTTATCGCAAATGACAGAGGCCGTTATGGCAATCAGCCAAGCGCCCGATGGTAATTTATGGGTGGCAAATAAAAGTGGTATTGGGTATTTCGATTTAAATAAAAACTTTGTCAATAAAATACCCAGTGCGCAATTTGGCCGTGCAACAGTACACGACTTACAGTTTGATGGCTCGCGTTTATATATAGCGACCGGACGAGGGCTGTTTTTTTACGAGCAAGATAAACTATACAGTTTTCCGGGCAGAGCCCTGCGCGACAATCCGGTATTTGCTATTAGCCCATCAAGCAAAGGCGGTTTTTGGATAGGTACAGGGCGTGGCTTGTATAGGCTAAGTTATGGCGGGTTAACACCCTTTGCATACAATGCCTTTTTAGGCAGTAAATTTATAACGTATGTGCTCGATAAAGCAAACTTTGGTGTAATAGGGACCAGTAAAGGGGCGTATTACTTTACTGACCGTGGCATTGAAAAAATAGGTGACCAAACTTCGCTCGAAAGTGCATACATCACCAGCGTATTACACATAGATGGTGTAGGTATTTTAATTGGCTCGCTTAATGACGGCTTATTTTACAGAAGTTTGCAAGGGCATTGGCGACAGTTAGATGCAGCCAACGGCTTACCCTATGGCTCTATTTTTAGCCTAGAGTATGACGAAACCTATAAGCGTGTATGGGTAAGTACCATGAAAGGTGTTTACCGTATGCCAGTAGCGCAATTTAAATCAGAGGTGTCGAGCTTAAAAGTGGAAGAGGTTATTTCTTCTTTTGATAGGCAGCTCGATGGTAAAGCAAGCCAGTGTTGTAACGGTTTAGGACACGATGCCGTTGCCATGACCGATTATTCAATTTGGTACCCAAGCTTACAAGGCATTGTAGAAATACCTAAAAATACCGAGCTATTTGGCCTAAATGTATTAAAGCCTAAAGTAGAAACACTAACCACACCACTGCGCGCGTTAACTACCGCAGCATTGGGCGAAAAGCCTTTACTAGATACTGATGAGCGCGACATAACGTTAAAGTACACCGCCATCGATTATTATGCGCCAAATAGTATTGAGTTTAGATATAAGTTAAGTGGGTTAGATAGCGATTGGCGCTACGCTAATGCACGCCGAGAAGCCATTTATACAAATTTACCGGCGGGGTCATTTTTATTTGAGCTTGAGGCAAAACGCCAAGGCGAAGATTGGGACAGAGCGCAAACTGTCGAGTATGCATTTGTAGTACCGCAGCGCTTTGACGAAACTATTTACTTTAGACTGCTAATCGTTAGTGGGTTTATTTTACTGTTTTACTTTATTTTTTGGGTATTTAGAGCGCAAGAGCGCCGTAAGCAAGAAGTACTCGAAGCGCTGGTTACAGAGCGTACATTAGAGCTGCGCCAAGCTAACGATAAATTAGGCCAAGTAAACTCACAGCTTAAACTAGTTAGTCACTCAGATGAGCTTACAGGGCTACGTAGCCGTCGCTTTTTGTTTGATCAGCTCCCTAAAGATATTGAGCACTTCCAACGTAATGCACAGTCTTTACAAGCGCAAGGTAAGTCACTTGTACTGCTTATTATCAACTTTGATAACTTTAGCCGTATAAACGATGCGTATGGCCCAATAGCAGGAGATAGCTGCTTACAACAAATGGCAGCGTTACTTAATTCGCGTACCCAAGGCTCTGACTATGTAGCACGCTGGAGTGGGGATGAGTTTTTATTATTGCTGCGCGATTTTAAGTGCAACATGATTGACAGCTATGCCTCTGATTTATGCCAAGCAATCGCATTAAATTCGTTTCAATTACCAAACGGTAAAACAACCAATATTACGGCTTCATTGGGGTGGTCTTTTTACCCACTGCCACTTTTAGGTGGGCAAGTAATAAGCTGGGAAACGTCGATAAACTTAGCCGATATAGCGCTTCATCAGGTTAAAAAACGCGGTGGTGACGGTGTGGCAAATATTACGTTTGATAAACAGTTGGATGCGTTTGAGTTTGAGCAAAATTCGAATGTAGATCAGCAGCTGGGTATTTTACAAAGTAATGGCTTAGCAGATATTAAAGTGTGGATGCGATAATGCCCAACCTACAAAAGTAGGTTAGGCATGGTGAGGGTAACGCTATTTAATTACTGGTTTAGCCACGCTGGTAAAATAGCCACTGACTCAGGAGCACTAAATGCCATACTTGCATCGGCACTTATATCTCCCCCTGCGGTACTTAAAATATTATTAAAGCGCATAACTACGTTGTTAGACTTTTCGGCAACGTATAAATCGGTTCCGCTATACATAATATCAACAGGGTTTCCTAATAATGTATTGGGCCCGCTAATCGTCGCGCTTATATTGACTAGCCCCGAGGCATTTGCGGTATTATTTAATACATAAATTTTGCCATCGTCAGCAACGGCTGCGCTGCCTACATCAGAAAGTATTAACGCACCACTTAATGAGTCGTAATCTATTCCATGAATATTGGTAGGCCCTGCCAGTGCTTGTGAATTATTGGCAGGTGTAATTAATCTATCTTCTGTACTTATTGTGGTCTCGCCACTTAGTAGCTTATTTTTAACTTGATCAAATACCGCTACAGTGCCATTAGTTAGCGCAACAAAAGCGCGGTCAGTGTTACTGTCGTAATCAACATCCCACGGGCGTGCATCATTATTGGCAAAAGTTAAGGTCATAAGAGGTGATACATCGCCGGTGGCACAGCTTGAAAATATAGCAATGCTCGGCGTGGTTTCATTATTTTCAGCCACAAAAATCATTCCACTATCGGAGGCAATATCTAATCCTTTAGGTGAAATAAGGCCTGTATTGCTTCCTGAAATCAGTCTATCTTGGCTGGCGTTAAATGTTTCGCCATCACGGTTATAAGCCACTTTAGTAGAGATGACGATTCCGCCCATTCCTGTACTGGCATTATCGAATGTTGCGTAGCTATTACCTGCTTTATCAAAGCTAACGCTTTCTATCGTTTGGCTTGCATTATAGCTTGCAAGTTCGCTACTTAATGCTGTATTTAAACGGCTAATTTGGCCTGTTGTATCACCCGCAGTGCTTGGATTACTGGATACGGCTACGCCTAATAGCGCCATATTAGGCTCAGTACTATCTGATATATCAGCCATTGAGCTTTGAGTTAGCGTGTTAGTAATTGACTCTGGCTTAGTAGACGCAGTACTTAAATCGGGCGCTATATCGCCACTTTCACCGGCAAATATATTACTAAACACTAAAATTGTATCGTTTGATTTTTCGGCCACACGTAAATCGCTACCCTCAAGGGTAATATCTACAGGGTTGCCTAGCATAGTCGCAGGGCCTGAAATACTGCGTGCAACAGATGTATTACCTTGCGCAGTAGAGGCATTATTAATAACAAAAAGCGCGCCATCGGTAGCATCTGATGCGTTACCAACATCCGATAAAATAAGTTTATTGGTGGTTTCATCATAAACAATGCCGTGAATATTTACCGATATTTGCACACCATCGGCATCGCTTGGTGTAATAGTACGACTTGGCATAGCGGTAAATTCACCGCTTACAAAATTATCATAAACCGCGACATCACCGTTGGTAAGTGCTACATAAAGTCGGTCGTTTACGTGGTCATAATCAACATCCCACGGGGCGGCTTCGGTAACAGTGGTAGCAAGCGGCGCGGCATCTCCCGCTGCAGCACTGCCAAATGTGGTAATTTGCATGGCACCAAAATCAGCTATAAATATCAGCCCGCTATTTTTTGCAATCGCTATGCCCTTAGGATTAACCAGTGTAGTTGCAGGGCCTGTAATTTCACGGTCTTGATTAGTACTAAAGCTTGCACCATCATCGCGATTGGCAAGTTGGCATATAGTTTTAATGCTACCATTTTCGCTGTCGCTTGCTTGTATTAAATTACCGAGGCTATCAAAGGCTACGCCTTCATTTGCAGTGGTATTAAAGGTTTTTAATTTGGCAGCGTTCTGGTTTATTAAATCAACAGTGCCTGCGTTTTGCTCACCGTTATTAGCTAAAATAAACGTGGCAGCACTAAAGCCGGGGTTACCGTTTGTGCCATCGCTTCCATCTTGACCATCTACTCCCGGCGTACCGGCTAAACCGTTTTCTCCATCATCACCGCTACACCCTGAAATACCAAGTACTATTCCAAGCGCTAATGCTGAAAAACAAAGGGGGCGTTTAAGTGAACTGTTTTGTGTATGAAAGTGAGTTAAATTAGCTTTTTTCATCATTTTTACCTTTTAATATTCCATCAAATGAAAGTAAATAACGTGCCTGTTTATACTCCTCAGTACGTACTATTTACTGTGTTAACCTCATAGGGGTAACGCGTAGAAATACACATTGGATGCAAAAATTTAAAAATAAAAAACAAAAAAGGAGCCATCAGGCTCCCTTTAAAAACTAGCTAGCAAAAATAATTAAGCGATAAACGATTTTATTGAATTTAAAATGCCTTGTTCGCCTAAGCCCATTTCATCGTGCATTTGCGCTTGTGTGCCGTGCTTAATAAATTCATCAGGAATACCTAAGTTAAGCACCTTTAGGTTGGCTTTTTGCGCTGCTAAATATTCATTAACCGCTGAGCCTGCGCCACCACAAATAGCGTTGTCTTCAAGCGTTACTATTACATCATGAGTTTGGCTAAGCTCATCTAATAAACTTGTATCAAGTGGCTTAATAAAGCGCATATTAACTAGCGTTGCACCTAGCTCACTTGCAGCAAGTTGCGCGTTTTCAAGCAAAGTACCAAAGGATAAAATAGCAATTTTAGCGCCTTGTTTAACGGTATTGGCTTTGCCTATTTCTAGTAGCGTCATTTCGCTTTGAATATCGGCAGTACCGGCACTACCACGAGGGTAGCGAACTGCTACAGGGCAATTAGCCCTATAACCGGTATAAAGCATATGGCGGCACTCGTTAGTATCACTTGGGGCCATAATAACCATGTTTGGAATACAGCGCATAAAGCTTAAGTCGTACGCACCTTGGTGTGTTTCGCCGTCGGCGCCTACAATACCAGCGCGGTCTATAGCAAAAAGCACAGGTAAGTTTTGCAGTGCAACATCGTGGATAAGTTGATCATACGCACGTTGTAAAAAGCTCGAGTAAATAGCTACAACGGGTTTTAACCCTTCACAGGCAAAACCGGCGGCCAATGTGACAGCGTGCTGCTCTGCTATGGCTACATCGAAATACTGCTCTGGGTGCTCTTTTGAAAAACGCACCATACCTGAGCCTTCACGCATTGCCGGCGTAATAGCCATTAATTTTTTATCTTGCTCGGCCATATCACACAACCAATCACCAAACACCTTAGAGAAAGTGGCGGCACCAGGTTTAGATTTAGGTAAGCTTGATGTATTAGGGTCAAACTTTGGCACACCGTGATAGCCAATAGGATCAGCTTCTGCGGGTTTATAGCCTTTTCCTTTTTGGGTTTTTATATGTAAAAGCTGAGGCCCTTTTAAATTACGCATATTACGCAGTGTATCTACGAGCATATTTACATCGTGGCCATCAATTGGGCCAATGTAATTAAGACCTAGTTCTTCAAAAAAGGTACCTGGAATAACCATTCCTTTTAGGTGCTCTTCTACTTTACTGGCAAGCTCTTTAACAGGAGGCACGCCAGAGAGTAACTTCTTACTGCCTTCGCGAATGTTTGTGTAAAAGCTGCCAGATAAAATACGCGCAAAGTGATTAGTTAACGCACCGACGTTTTCAGAAATCGACATTTCGTTATCATTTAAAATGATTAACATGTCAGATTTTACATCGCCTAAGTGGTTCATGGCTTCAAATGCCATACCTGCTGTAATGGCGCCATCGCCTATAACGGCAACAGTTTTACGGCCTTTGCCTTCTTTTTGAGCCGCAATAGACATACCAAGTGCAGCCGAAATAGAGGTACTTGAATGGCCTACGCTAAAGGTATCGTATTGGCTTTCTTCACGAAAAGGGAATGGATGTAATCCGTCTTTTTGACGAATTGTATGCATTAAATCGCGTCGCCCCGTTAAAATTTTATGCGGGTACGCTTGATGGCCTACATCCCATACAAGGCGATCTTCTGGTGTGTTATACACATAATGTAGAGCAACGGTAAGCTCAACAGTTCCTAAACCAGACGCTAAATGGCCGCTACTTTGCGAAACAGAGTTGAGTAAATAGTCTCGTAACTCGTTGCTAAACGCAGGGAGTTTATCTTGCGCTATATCGCGTAAGTGGGCTGGTTCGTCAACCAAGTTAAGTAATGGATACTTGCTACTATCAAGTGTCATGGTATTTATTTTATCCTTCGCTAACACCGGTGCTAACTTATTAGTTGTTACCGCTGTTGAGTAATAATGTCAGTGCTAAATGGCAATACGTATATGTAACACTCAATGGTCACGTTTAATCAGGTAGTTTGCCAGCGCCGCTAGAACAGAGGTATCAGCATCTATTTTGTTTAATGCTTGATGCGCTTGCTCTATTAAATTTTGCGCCATTTGCTTGGCACCTTGCATACCTAATAGGGCCGGATAAGTTGCTTTATTAGCAGCTAAATCAGAGCCTTGTGGCTTACCTAAAGTAAATGTGTCACCTTCAACATCTAAAATGTCGTCGTGCACTTGAAATGCCAGCCCTATAGCATACCCAAAAACACTTAAGTTTTCTAAGGTTTGTTTGTCTGCTTTTTCGCTACATAATGCACCCAATGTAATGGCACAGTTGATTAAGGCACCCGTTTTTAATCTATGAATTCGTTCAAGCTGTTGTACTGTAATCACTTTATCTGTGGCTGCAATATCTAGCCCTTGACCGCCGACCATGCCTTCAAGCCCCGATGCTTTAGCCAGTGCGCTGATCATTTTTACTTGTGTTGATGCGCTGCAGGTAAAATTGTGAGCCGAGATAAGTTCAAAGGCTAATGTTTGTAGTGCATCGCCTGCTAAAATTGCATGCGCATCGTCAAACTCTATATGGCAAGTTGGGCGTCCACGGCGAAGGTCGTCATCATCCATGGCTGGTAAATCATCGTGCACCAACGAGTAGCTATGAATACACTCAATAGCAGCAGCAAGAATATCTAAATCTTGCTTATTAGCTCCAAGCATTTCACCACTTGCGTAGACTAAAAAGGGGCGTAAACGCTTGCCACCGTTAAATAAGCCGTACTGCGTAGCTTCTTTTACTGTGTGTGCGGTATCAAGGGGTTGATCAAAGTACTGTTGCAGGGTCTTTACGACATCTTGTTGAGCACATTCTATTTTTTCTTGTATGCTCACGGTTATTCCATATCGTTGTTAAATGAAGTAAGCGCTGCTTTTACGTCATTACCCATCAAAATAGACACTTTTTGTTCTGCTTGTTGTAACTTACCCGTTGAGGCGTTAGCTAAGGCTATACCACGCTCAAATTGCTTTAACGACTGTTCAAGCGATAAATCACCTTGTTCCATTTCACCGACAATGGTTGATAGTTCTTCGAGTGCTTGTTCAAAACTTAGGTTTTCAGGTTTTTTAGTCGCCATGTTTAATTTCAGCCAGCATGATAAATTTAGGAGCCAATTTTAGGGGGAATGCTAAACTAGGTCAAAGGATGATCGTTGTTTTTTGAGTTATATCAGTTTAAATCGCATTTTTACCATGTATAAGATGCGTATTAGTGCTCACTGTGTACAATAAAATTAATCAGTCGCTAGGCGAGTAGGGTATCTTGATCTAAAATTAGGCCAAACACAGTGTTTTACACTTTTTTCAAAAATGGCTTAAGTATTTCAGTATCTTGCCGATAAGCAGTTAATAATAAAAGTTTGAATAACAAAGTATAATACTTTGGAGGAAATGTGGATTTAGCAACCATAATTGGGATCCTTGGCGCAATTGGTTTAATTGTCATGTCCATGTTTATGAGTAGTAGCGGTGAAATGGGGATGTTTGCCGATGCGCCTTCTAGTGTAATTGTATTTGGTGGCTCACTATTTATTGTGTTATCAAACTTTACCTTGTCGCAGTTCTTGGGCATAGGTAAGGTTGTTGGTAAAGCATTTATGTTTAAAATCGAATCGCCAGAAGAGCTGATTGAAAAAGCAGTTGAACTTGCTGATTCAGCCCGTAAAGGGGGGTTTTTAGCCCTCGAAGAAGCCGAAATACCAAACCCTTTTATGCGCAAAGGTGTAGATATGCTCGTTGATGGCCACGATGCTGATGTAGTTCGTGCCACGCTTCAAAAAGACATTTCTTTAACCACAACTCGTCACGAACTGGGCGCCGGTTTATTTAAGTCACTTGCCGATATAGCCCCAGCAATGGGTATGATAGGAACGTTAATAGGCTTAGTTGCTATGTTATCTAACATGGATGACCCTAAAGCCATTGGCCCCGCAATGGCGGTGGCATTATTAACTACTTTATATGGTGCATTTTTAGCAAATGTAGTGGCTATTCCTATTCAGGTAAAACTGGAGCTTCGTAAAGACGAAGAAGCCATGAATCAGCGTCTAATACTGGATGCTATTTTAGGTATTCAAGATGGCCAAAACCCGAAAGTAATTGAAGGTATTTTGAAAAACTACCTTGCTGAGTCTAAGCGCAAAGTAGATACCGAGGAGTAACCATGTCTGATCAAGAGTGCAAATGCCCACCCCCAGGTCTGCCTGCTTGGATGGGAACATTTGCCGACTTAATGTCGCTTTTAATGTGCTTTTTTGTACTTTTGCTCGCGTTTTCAGAAATGGATGTACTTAAATTTAAGCAAATAGCAGGCTCGATGAAGTTTGCATTTGGTGTGCAAAACAAAATAGAAGTAAAAGATATCCCTAAAGGGACCTCGGTTATTGCTATGGAATTTACCCCTGGTAAGCCTGAACCTACCCCGATAGAAACCATTCAGCAACAAACCGTTGAAATGACCCAGCAAATGTTAGAATTTCAAGCGGGTGATGAAAGCTCTGCTGGTGGTAGACAAGAGCAACGTGGCGATAAACGTGGTGGCGAGTCACGTAGTACATCGCAGCAGCAATCTTCAGAGCAAGCAACTTCAGCCGCCGATCAAGAACAAACTAACGAGTTAGTAAAAAAAATAGCGCAACAGCTCGAAAAACAAATTATCGATGGTGCAATCGAGCTTGAATCTTTAGGGCAGCAAATCATTATTCGTATCCGTGAAAATGGCTCATTTCCCTCTGGCAGTGCTTTTTTACAACCTAAGTTTAAGCCCATAATTCAAGATATTGGTGAGTTATTAAAAGATGTACCTGGAGAAATTACGGTATCGGGTCACACCGATGATTTTCAGGTTTCTAACGAGTTATATATTAATAACTGGGACTTATCGTCAAAGCGTGCTGTAGCAGTCGCAAGCGAATTACAAACGGTACAAGGGTTTGATAAAAACCGCATGATGGTAGTAGGGCGTGCTGATACTCGTCCACTTGTGCCGAATGATTCAAACGAAGATAGGCGTAGAAATCGCCGAGTAGAAATATCAATCTTACAAGGTAAGGCTAAAGAGTCAGACCCTATTGATGTGCGCTAGGCGAGTAGCGGGCGCTAATTTTTCTAATTAAGTTTCTTTTTAAGGTACTTGATCACCAAAGTATCTTGGCAAGCTCATTATTTTAGCTTAAAGTACATTTCCTTAACATATGTAATGGATGCGCTGTGAAAGTTATAATTAAATATTGTGATATGCCAGGTAATGGTGATGGTACCGACGACGATACAAAAGAAAAATAAGGTAAAACATTTTGCCTGATTGGTTTTTGTATTTCGTTAGTATTTTAAGTAAAAGCTGGGTCTTTATGCTAAGCCCGGCTCTTTTTATATTTTTTATATTTAAAGATTACTTAGCCTTTAGATTTGCATTACTGACCGTCGCTTTTTTCTTCTTTGGGGGGATAACAGCCTCTAGCTTGAGAGAGTTTGACGATATTTATATCTATCGTTATTTAGTTTGGGCGGCTACCGATATTATATGGATGGCGTTAATAGCTTATTGGGGCATAAAAGATAAAGTTTATTTATGGCAATGCGTTATTGGTCAGTTAGTGGTTATTGGCGCACCTATACTACAATTATTCAGATTAGTTGACCGTCACCTTTGGGATTTAGCGTACAGCACCATTATTTACAAAACGTTAATGCCCTTTATCAACATTGGCACCGTCATAGTGTGTTATTTACCTTTAATTATGCTTTTCGCTAAAAAAAGTAATTCCCCCTCAAAAATAGAAAGCGCTCCACCTTCTAAATAGCTGTGCTAAACTACTGTTCATATAAACAGTTAATGAGCAACTCCCATGAAACTCTATATCGCAGAAAAGCCATCACTTGGCAGAGCTATTGCTGATGCATTGCCAAAACCACATAAAAAACACGATGGTTATATAGAAGTGGCTAATGGTGACTGTGTCTCGTGGTGTATAGGGCACTTACTTGAGCAAGCTGAACCTGATGATTATGATGCGCGTTTTAAAAAGTGGCAATTTGAACACCTTCCCATAGTGCCACAGCAATGGCAGCTCAAGGCAAAAACGAAAACGCGTAAGCAATTAACTATTTTAAAAAAGCTAATTAAGCAGGCATCAGTACTCGTGCATGCGGGGGATCCCGATCGCGAAGGCCAATTGTTGGTTGATGAAGTCATAGAGCAAGCCAAAATAAGTAAAACCAAAAAGCAAAGCATTCAGCGTTTACTTATAAGTGATTTAAATTTAGCGGCGGTAAAAAAAGCGCTTACTACTATGCGTTCAAATCGTGAATTTATTCCGCTTAGTGTGTCGGCGCTTGCGCGTTCACGTGCAGATTGGCTATTTGGTATGAACCTTACGCGTGCTTATACGCTGGCGGGACAAAAAGCAGGCTTTGGCAATGTGTTGTCGGTGGGTCGCGTACAAACCCCAATTTTAGGTTTAGTGGTTAACCGGGATAACGAAATAGCTAACTTTGTGTCAAAACCATTTTATGAAGTGTTGGCGCATTTAATAACTCCTGAGCAGCAAAGCTTTGTGGCCAAGTGGGTACCAAGCAAAGCCTGCGAGCCGTACCAAGATGAAGAGGGCCGTGTTTTAAATAATGCATTAGCCGAAAACGTCGCCTCGCGAATAGCGAATCAACCAGGCGAGGTTACAGCACTTGAACAAAAACAAAAAAAACAAAGCGCGCCGCTGCCTTATAATTTATCGGCACTGCAAATAGATGCTGCAAAGGCATATGGTATGGCAGCCCAGCAAGTACTCGATATTTGCCAAACGCTTTATGAGCGTCATAAGTTAATTACTTACCCTCGTTCTGATAATCGTTATTTGCCTAAAGAGCATCATTTAGATGCGCCTGCAATTTTAAAAGCAATTGCAGCTAATGGCGGTCAAAACACTGAGTTTGTGAATGGGGCAGACGCTAAAAAACGCAGCAAATGTTTTAACGATGCAAAAGTGGCTGCACACCATGCAATTGTACCTACCGCCAAACAACTAAAAGCAGCGACTTTGGCGCCTGATGAAGCAAAAGTATATCAACTTATTAGCAGGCATTACTTAATTCAGTTTTACCCCGATTATATTTATAACGAAACTAAAGTAGAGGTAACAATTGCGGGAGGTTTATTTAAAGCCAATGCAAAGCAAGATGTAAGCCTAGGATTTAAGGTATTAATGGGCAAAGCCGAGCTAAAAGATGAAGCAACCTTGCCTCCTTTAACAAAAGGCATGGCGCTTAACTGCACTAAAGGTGAAGTGGTAGAAAAACACACTACGCCACCGTCCCATTTTACTGATGCAACATTGCTAAGTGCCATGACCGGCATTAGTCGTTATGTAAAAGATTCACAAATTAAAAAAATACTCAAAGAGACCGATGGGCTAGGAACAGAGGCAACCCGTGCAGGCATTATTGAATTATTATTTAGGCGTCGTTTTTTAAAGCGCGAAGGTAAATCAATTAAAGCTACACAAACAGGCTTGGCACTTATTAGTGTTTTACCAGAGGGCTTAGCTAGCCCCGATTTGACCGCTAAATGGGAGGCGAGTTTAGGCAACATTGCTCAACAAGCAATGAGCTACCAACAATTTTTACAACCACTGCTGGTGGAGCTTGAAGGTTTTGTACAACAAGCAGCTAGTTGTGATAGCCATGTATTTTCAAAGCTACCTAAAACACCACCTAAAAAGCGCTTTGCTAAGGGTGGTAAAAAAGCAGCATTTAAAAAATCAAATTATAAAAAGAGCTCAGCAACCACTTAATCGCTGAGCTCTCAAATACGGCTTATTTTTTATTAAATAATGCGACTGCAGCGTTACTCATGGCTTTTATACCGGTCGGTAATGCTACTTTATAATCTGGCGCAAATTTACTTGAGTGTAATGAAGGAAGTGTTTGGTTACTTTTCATCGCATTTGTATATTGCTGCTGGTTTACTCCACCTAACCAAAATAACGTAATAGGAATGTTTTCATCAGTTCTACCGTACAGTCCAAAATCTTCACCAGCCATAACCGCTTTTGTCTCAAGTACATTAGTTTCGCCAATTGCATCAGCAATAGCACTCCTAACAATATTAGTTTGCTGAGGGTTATTGTAAGTAGATGGAATAGATTCATCTTCATGAACGTGAACAACAGGGTAGTGTGACTCAGTAAGGCCAGCACTTTGAGCAATACCCGCTGTAATACGTTTTATTGCTGCTATTTGCGCCGTACGTACCTCTGGGTTGTAGCTTCTAAGCGTAAGCTGTAGTTTTACTTCATCTGAAATCACATTATGCTTTGAGCCACCATGAATAGAACCCACAGTCACAACGGAAGGCTCAAGTGGAGAAAGCTCGCGGCTTGTGATTGTTTGTAATGCTAATACCGTACGCGCCGCAATAACTACAGGGTCTACGGTAGTGTGTGGGTAGGCGCCGTGTCCGCCTTTACCTTTTATAGTTATATCTACTGAATCAACACTTGCCATGGTGTATTCATTTTTCATTGATACCTTACCCGCAGGCACGCTGGCACTAACATGCAGCGCAATAACATGATCAGGTTTAGCATATTTACTAAATAAGCCTTCACTTAACATGGCTTTTGCTCCACCGCCAACTTCTTCTGCAGGTTGAGCAACCATCATTAACGTTCCTTGCCACTTATTTTTATGCGCAATAAGTTGCTCAGCAGTACCAATAAACGAGCTCATATGTATATCGTGGCCACAGCCATGCATTACTCCTACTTTATTCCCATGCTCATTGGTCACTTGTACTTTAGATGCATAAGGTTTACCGGTTTGCTCTGTGATTGGTAGGCCATCGGTATCAGTACGAATCATTATTGTAGGGCCGGTGCCATTTTTATAAATCCCTACCACACCGTAGCCGCCCACATTATCTGTTACATCAAACCCAAGTTTTGTTAATTGCGATGCTATTTTTTGGCCAGTTTCTTGTTCGTGATATGAAAGCTCTGGAGATTGATGTAAGTCGAGGTAAAACTTTTCAATAGCTGGCATACTCTTAATTAAATCTAAGTTTAGTGACTTAGCGTAAGTGAGTGGGCTTGCTATCATAAATGCTGCAGCTAGATAGGTGATTTTCATGTTTTCCCTCATTATTTGAAAGTATTTAATACTTGTATTTATTATGTTCGTCTCCATATAAAAACCTAAATAAATGAATATGGCAATTAATTCAATGAGCAACATAGTTAGTATCAACGCACAAAACCTTCAGCAAGTACTCGGTGAAACATCACAACAAAAGTTGGTGCTGCTTAACTTCCACTCGCCGCAAAGTCCTGAGTGTATTAGCCAAATCGGTATATTAGAAAATTTGGCTACGCAATATAAAGACCATATTGTAGTGGCTAATCTTGATTGTGACGCAGAACAAGCACTCGCCTCGCAATTAGCGCAGCAGGTTGGCTTGCAAACATTACCTACACTTGTGTTGTTAAAAGATTCAGCTCCAGTAGATTTATTAGCGGGTGCACAAACAGACGCGCAAATTCGCGAAGCCCTGAGTAAGCATTTACCAGCGCAACAGGACCTACTTCTTGAACAAGCAAAACAAGCATTATTAAAGTCGGATCTAAATGCTGCATTTAATTACGCAAAGCAAGCGTATGAAATAGACAGTGCAAACGCACGTATAAAGCTTGTGTTAGCCGATATATGCATTCAAATACACAAGTTAGATGATGCGCAAGCACTCATTGATACCATTGACGCCCAAGAGCAAGATGCTTATTTTCATAATATAAAAGCTAAATGCGAAGCGGCGCTAGAAGCTACCGACTCGCCAGAGATAAAAGAAAAGCAATCTCAAGTAGAGAAGTACCCAAATGACTTAGACCTGAAAATAGAGCTAAGCCAATTGCTAAATGATGCAGGACGCAAAGAAGAAGCACTCGAAACATTGTTCAGCGTACTTAAAAAGGATCTTAACTTTAATGACGCTAAAGCAAGCTTTTTAGCAATTATCGCTTCTCTACCAGATGGAGATGCACTTGCAGCTAAATACAGAAGAAAGCTTTATAGTATTTTGTATTAATACGCGCAGTTAATAAATTAACTTAAAAGCACCTTATAGGTGCTTTTTGCGTTTTATACATCGTTATATTTAAAACAACCTGAGCTTTGCTTATAGGTTTAGTTTGTTTTTTGTACTGCTTTTGGCTCTTTAGAGTGAAAAATGCACGAAAGAGCTTTTATTTATAGTTTTTATTAAAAAACGCTTGCGTAAAAATCCGTTCTCCCTATAATGCGACCCCACTGAGACGGCAGAGCAGGCAACGCTTAGCGAGGCAAGCAAACCACTTAGTGAGTCGAGTAAAACTTAGTTTTAAAAACTTTCAAGTTTAACAAAATTAAGTGTTG